>JAGQPO010000725.1 GCA_020426665.1 Planctomycetales bacterium | reverse complement strand
GCTTCGTCAACGTTTGATTTTAGGGTACGACAGACTTCCAGTCTGTCGACAAGTGTCGATTTCGACGGACTGGAAGTCCGTCGTACAAGTTTTGATTAACCCTAAAGTTAAATCAAGACAAAGCACTAACGCTTAATTACAAGTCCCGTCGTAAGTCGCTTGGCGCGGCAACCAATTGATCGGCGAAATATTTGCGCCAAGCGTTTTGGTCATAGCGGAAATCGACGTCCGGTGCGATTTGGCGGAGAAGTTCCACCGCGCCAGGATTTTTCACGTAATTGACGATCACTTCTTGTTTGCCGCCCGTCGACATCCCCGCGCCACCCAAGCTGTTCTGGCCGACATTCATGCCGGGGCCCGGCGGCTTGATGGTTTGGTGGGCGGTTACGAGGGCATCGACATAGTCTTCCCACAATTCAGGATCCGGAAAATAGTTCAACGCGCGAAGGGCTGCGGTGACCTCTGCCGGTTTGTGATTTTCATTGCTCAGCATCGGCAAGTACGATGCAACTGCTGATGATGCGCCATAGGTTTGTAATTGATGCAATGCTTCGCTGCGGATGTTGGGATCAGGTTCGAACAGCCCAGCCTTGACCAACGTCTGAACGCCAATCGCAGATTTGAAAGCTCCCAGCTTCTTCACATACAGCATTCTCAACTCTTTCGTATCCGGACCTTTGACTTGCGATTTTTCAAACGCTTCGGCAATCGCCAGCGATGCCAAGGGATCATCAATCGCTTTGATCGCCTCCATTGATTCTTCGCTGTGCTTATTGCGTTTAAAAACGGCGCTTCGCAGACGAGTCAATTCCTTGACCCAAAGCTTCGCGGCATCGTTGGTTTCGTCCAGCACCTGTTCACGCATGTAAACTTCCGGCACTTGCCAACCATCAGAAGTCGGTATCAATCCGCGATTTCGTTGTTGGTCCGCATAAAGGACCCACTCGTTTCCGTTGCGAATGTAACCGAGAGTCGATCGAGCCTTCGCATGATCCGGATCAATTTCGATCGCTCGCTGGAAGTGATAGTCTCGTTGGGAAAGCAATCCTTTGGCCTTGCAAGCTCGCGCCAATAAATAATGGTTCTCGGCATCTTCGCCGACCAATTCCAGCTGTCGTTTGTACCAAGCAATTTTCTCGTCATCATCACGTATCGTTTTCTGAATACGTGATTGCGGGATCGCGAGCCGCAACTCGGGATCAACTTCGATGATGACGTGCGGCTTGGCTCCTCCGTCGTTGGCCCGAATGATTTTTCCGTCCACCTGAATCCCGCCACGAAGCTCCAACGTGTCGGCATATGACGACGTCGCAAGAAGCACCGAACCGAGTCCGGCCGAAACAAAAATCAAAGCGGTCGAAGCTCGCATGGTGTTGCCCAGGTTATCGAATGGCGGCCAGTGCCGGCCGCTGATTCAGCGAACACGAATGTTCAGTTGGAACAAGGCGCTAGTGTTCCGTCAATGTTTGATTTTGAGGTACGACGGACTTCCAGTCCGTCGACAAGTCGCGGTTAACCCCAAAATTAGATCTGAACAATGCACTAGAGCGGAAAACATTACAAGTATAGCATCCGGCCACATAATCCACTCAATCCTTCTCGAAGGGATGCCGATACAATACTTGACTAAATGGATCAAGTATCTACATTTTATAGAACTTCACAGGTCCACAGCTGCGGAAACGGACCATTCAATCAGCATTCGTAAACGCGCGAAGACGAGACTTAATTTTCATGGCTGAGCCGCCTATCGATTCAAAGTCACCTGTATCGGTTGCCGACCAGGGGGAGGCTGCGCCGCCACGATTGCCTGTTTTGTCTGGTTCCGGTGCGTCCCAGGAGGATCCTGGGGACGAGCCACAGGGAGCGTTGGCAGCGGACCCTCCGTTGTATCCAACCGACGAATTTTTGGCGGAGCTGGCGGCGGAGAGCGAGAAACTGGAGTCATCAACGCCACAGCAGATCCTGCAGTGGGCGGTGGATCGTTTTGCACCAAAGTTTTCGATGGCCACGGCGTTTGGTCCTGAAGGCATGACGATCATTCACATGCTGAGCGAGATCGCGCCAGAGACGCCCGTTTTCAACCTGGAGACGGGATACCAATTCCAAGAAACCTTGGATCTTCGCGAGCGTGTCCGCGAGCGTTACGGGATCGAAGTCGAGTTCAAATACCCTGAAGTCACGGTCCAACAATACGAGGCTGCCAACGGCGGCCCGGTGTACAGCACCGACCCAAACCGTTGTTGCTTTGACCGGAAATTGCGGGTTCTGAAGCAGTCGGCCAAGGGGTTGCATGCTTGGGCGAGTGCCATTCGGCGTGACCAAAGCGAGCACCGCGCCAAGGCGCCGATCGTCGGTTGGGACAAGAAATTCCAATTGGTCAAAATCAGCCCTCTTGCAAACTGGACCAAGAAAGACGTCTGGGGGCTGATTACCAAGGAAAACATCCCCTACAACCCGCTGCATGACCGGGGATATCCGAGTGTGGGATGCTGGCCCTGCACGCGCCAGAATCTGTTGGGCGAAGACGAGCGTGCCGGGCGGTGGAGTGGCTTTCAGAAAACCGAATGTGGTCTTCACGACTGAAGAACAGAGGAGGCCGGACGGTGACCATTTCAGCACGAATCCATTACGCCACTCTGGCCCTGACTGAGTTGGCGATACGCCATCCAGGCAGAACTCCCGTCGCGGTACGCGAAATCACCGGGCGACACGGAATCCCAGGTCCATTCTTGGTCCAAATCCTGAGAACACTTCGTAGCGCGGGGTGGGTTGAGAGCATACGAGGCAGCCAAGGCGGATATCGATTGTCGGTCGAACCGGCCGATTTGACCTTACTTGAGATTGCCGATGTGGTCGGATGCCCGGAGTCGAATTGCTTTGGCGAGGCGACTGAGACGCCGGCAAACCAGATGCTGCAGGAGACCTGGGAGGCTGCGAATGAAGCGTCACGCCAGGTGCTTTCACGAACAACTCTGGCCGAAATCGCGGCGCGGGCGACTCATGGCGAACAGGTGATGTTTTACATCTGATGCCACCAATCACAACCCGAACGCG
>JAGQPO010000724.1 GCA_020426665.1 Planctomycetales bacterium | reverse complement strand
ACATCAGGGGAATTTTCAAAAGTCCTTCAGGTCGACTTCTTTTTGCCAGTGCGGCCAGCATTAACACGCGATTGACCAGGTCGATGTCGATCTCTCTGCCAGCGGACGCGCGGACCGCTTCCAGCATCGACGCCAGGCACAGATTGCGACAACGACGCAAGACGCCGTCGGCCGTACGGATGATCAACTCCATCGAACCGCTGGTGAACGTGTTGTGACCCAGTCCGATCGCGTCGAGTTGACGTTCGATAAAGTCTCGCATCGCGTCGTCATGCAGACGTTTGGTGATGACCGAATAGGTCACGCGGCTCTTGATGTCTTGATTGACCGCCAGATCCAGGTTGGTTAACAGTTCGACTTGGCCGATCAGGATCAAGTTGTGGTTCTTTGGAAAATCTTCCAGCATCAACCGCAGCTTGCGAAGGTTTTCCATGTCCATCAGGTGTGCATCGTCGATCACCGTGACCAGCATCTTGCCGCTGCGATTGAGACTGAAGGCCTGCTGGATGAGTTTGCGTTCGAGCATGCACGTGCTAGGCTCGAACTCGATCTTGACTGTTCGTTTTTCTCGTTCGGTTGAGCCTTGTCTGCAATTGAATAGTCTTTTCTAGTCGATGTTCTACGACGGAGTTTCCCAACGACAATCCAAGTCGTTCCTCGTCCGCCACCGCCCACTCCCGCATCCATTGGTCTGTTTCTGGACGGATTCGCATTCTCCACTGAGTGAGGAATCGGTCACCAAGGTGGATTTCGGCAATGTCGGCGCTGGAGACGACGCCTCGATAGGCACCGATTGATGGGGACAAGAAGTATCCCGTCACACCGCGATTTTTGTTCGCAAGCGGCAGTTGCATCACTTCAGTGGGAAGGACTGCGTTTCGCAACACCCGTTGAGCCGAAATTGAACGCGATCGCGACATGCCATCACTCTCAAAGTATTCGATGGTTTCAAATTCTCCCAACTGGTCCGCTGCCCACTTCGCTGATTTCGCCGTGTCCATTCTCAACAGGGCTTTGTGTCCCATCTGCGATACGATTTCCTCGGCGAGTTCTTTGCCAGCCGCTTGCTGGAGGCCTTCCATATCCTGAAATGCAATCACAACGGCAACACCGCGAGAGCGGCCTTTCACACAGAGATAGGGCAGTAGTTCCGCTTTCAAGAGCGGGCCAGCGAGTCGGGCCTCGTCGATTACGATCCACGTTCGCCGCTTTGAGGATCCGGTTTGCTCGTCAATATTGTTGACCAACGAACGGAAAACCTGCTCGTTGATGTGATCGAGCGATGCTTTTGCGGTCGCCAATCCTCCAAGCAGGATGATGGAACTCCCTCGTAGCCATTCGGTGATCGAGATTCGATAGCTGGTCCGCTGCCACAGCGCCGCGGTTGGAGCAAAGTAATCCACGCGGGATGCGATGGTCGAGAAGATGTCGGATGCCAAGCTTTCGCGACGAAAGTAGCTTTCCATGCAGTCACGTCCAGCCGAATCTCGCCGAAGAACTTCTTTGATGCGGTCGAGGCTGAGGCAGATGTAAATCAGATCGCTGAATGTCCAAGTCTTGCCATTGTGGCGGATCAAACTTTCAATCGTGCGTTTGAAGACTTGGCGAGGGGCGTTAATAAAGAATGGATTCGTTGACTTTTGTTCGGGAATCATCCCTTCGGCAAACGTTTGCGCCCGAGCAGGGCTTGAAATGTCGGTCGCCACGTCCCAAGCGACGGGCGTTACCAAATCGTTCCCGGCATCAAATGGATTCATCGAATAGATCGGACAACGAACACCGATCTTGCGAAGATAAATGGCGGCTTCGTTCTTCGTGTCAAAAAAGATTGCCCGCTGATCGCAGCCGGGGCCCAATCGGAGCAGTGGTTCCCGCATGAAAAGCTGCATGATGTTACTTTTACCAGAGCCAGTTTTCCCGGCGCACAGAAAGTGCTCTGTCGCTGCGGATTCGGGAAGCCAGATGTTTCCCCAGCGAAGTCCTCGTTCGGTGGTAACGTTTGGTTTGCGTTTCTTCCCGATTTTACTCTGGCCACGTCGGTACCGTTTAGCTTTCCACCATCTTCGGAGCATGGGAAAGTTGTAGCCAGCAAGTGCAAAGATCGAAATCAAAATCAGCCGAGATATTTCAACACCTGCCATCGTCTATCGGTTCCTTCCGTCTACTGACCAGTCAACGACAGTTCGTATTCCAATGCGTTTTCCGCTTGTCGCGAAACGTTCATTCGCTCGGCGAGCTCGGGTATTGAAACTCCGGACGACAATTCGTCGGAGTAGAATTTCGTAAATCCTCTTGCCCGTGAGCCTTCGACGTAACTGATTTCCCGATCCGTCATCGAATCGCCGGTTAGTATCAGGGCATTTTCACAGGTGATTCCTTGACCCTTGTGGACTGACATTGCGTAGACCAGTGAGAGTTTGTCGAATTCTGTGGTGTCGACGTCGATCGTTAATCCGTCATCCAGTCGTATCGAGACACTGCAGTCTTCAATACCGACAAGCTCTCCGGTTGCCCCGTTTCGAAGACACAGAACCGGATTGTTGCGGGTGACCATGACCCGATCGCCGAGCGAAAACTCGTAATCACCGATTGCAATCTCTGCCTCGCCAAGATCGCCTCGCTCTCGCCGTTCTGCTTGAATCAATCGATTAAGTTGCTTGACTTCACGGTTCGTACCAGCAAATACGACCGTTTCTTTCAAACTCGTCGGGTCAGAGACTTTCGCCTTCCAGTCGGTGACGACTTCGGACATTGCATCGATCCGGTCCGTTCCGATAAACAATCGGCCTCGTTCGTAGAGTTGCTGCAATGCATCATGAGCCTTGCCATCGCGAAGGTCCCGCACTACACCCCTCGCCCACCGTTCCCGTTGGCGGATGATCTGGTCGAGGGATTGATAGCCGACTTTCTCCGCAATTCCGCGGAATGCCGCCCCGGCGTCAATCGACTGCAACTGTTTCCAGTCGCCGAGCAATACGGCCTTTGCACCGGCACGATGGATGGCAGATAGCAATCGTTCCATTTGCATCGTGCCGACCATCCCGGATTCATCGATTGCGACGATCGTTGATTTTCCGAGCTGAATTTCACCTCGGTCAAGGTCTCGAAGAAGTTTGTGAAGGTGGACGGACCTGATTCCAGAACCGTCTTCCAGGCCCTTGGCTGCTTTTGCTGCGAGCGCCGTTCCCAACACTGAGTATCCAGAATGCTCCCATATTTCCCGAGCAACCTGCATCATAAACGTTTTACCGGATCCTGCGACTCCATTGACGCACGCGATGTCAGGGCCAGACACCATGTGTCGTATGGCTTCTGTCTGCTCCCCTCGTAAGGTTGCAAAACGGGATAGGACTTCCGTTGCCGTTTCGGCGGGAACAAGATGGGTGGTTTTGGCATTTAGGAACTCTGAAGTCCGCATCATTCGCTTCTCGATGGCGAGCATGGTCTTGGTCGTAAACGTCTTTACGCCCGACTTGTCATTTTTCAAACGTACGATTTCGTTCGAGTTTTGAAGTGTCGACTGAACTGCGGATTGAATCTCGTCGATTCCCAGCCCCTGACACTGTGCTTCGACGGCTACACGCTCCAGAATCTCGATTTCAGTGAATCGCGTTGTGGAAGAAATGAGCGACTGTAATGCCGTTTGCACGACATTTGCTTTGCGACATTCGACCGAAGTCCGTTTGTTCGGCCCCGTCGCAAGTTCGCTTCGAATGGCATCCACCGAGAATCCAAAACCGGTCGAGAGCTTCCGCCACTCCCGAAACAGCTCTTCTTGGCTCCAGCTCTGTTTCCGTTCGCGTGTGGCGAGGGCGGCGCGTTCGGCAGCTTTTGCACCGGTAACGCCATGACCCTGCATCCACTGCTGAATGGTTTGGCTCCGTTTGCTGGCGGCTTCAATCAACGGTTTTGGAACGCACGAGAGTTCAAACCATGAAACCGTTTTACCGTCCCGCTGTGGGCGAACCGTGCGAAGACCCATCTCATCAAGTTCCTTTGACAATTCGCACCTGAACATGGCTCCCAGTGCCATCTTCATGCGTTTCTGAAACAAGGGACGAGCATCGAGCGCACCCGTCGAGCCATCGCTGCGGATAGCGACATTTGCAAGGACAGCATGGAAATGTCGGTTCACATCCGGCATTTCGCCGGGAACACCCCGTGCGGTGTCGTGGCTGAAAACAGCGAATGCGAGTTTTCCCCGCTCGACTCGGACGCCATCTATGCCACGTCGGGTCTGACCACACAACTCTTCGACCAAGTCGAGTGTTCGATAGAGAGCCTTCCGTGCCCGCGCATCGAGTTCTTCTCGGGTTTCCCTGTCCGCCTGGGACCAGGCAAGCGAAAACGACTTGCACAGGTTGAAAGTGAGATCAAAACCGCTCCTTCTGTGGATTTGGCCTTTCGCTCGCTGTCTCACCAATCGTTCTTTGCCATCAGGCGATAACCCTTCAAGCAGATTCCGAAATACAACATTGTCGACAGCCCCGGAGAATCCAAGCTCATCAGCGCCCGCCCCGTAGTAAACACCTTGGGCTTTGCCGTGTTCGGAGTAGTAGTCGTGCTCTTCTGCGTTTCCCAACGCGGTATAGTATTGGACTTCTGTTTGCGATCCTCCAATTGGCTTTATCGTCAACACACAACCCCCTATTCGTTCACCACTGCATCGTTAAAGTCGCGTCTTAGTCGGATGAGTTCATCAGAGACGAATTCAATTCGCTCACTCAGCGACAACAGTCCGTTGTTGACCATATGCATGGTGGCAATTCGACTGATTTGATTCGGAGTGAGATTGGCAGCCTCTGCAAGACTGGCAAGTTTTTCGGCGTAAGCTCGCGATAGACGAAATGCGATGAACTGTGCCTTTTCTGACTTTGATTTCTTCGGAGACGCCATCTACTCGCCTCCTTTGTGAGATTCCAGCCACGCCGAGATGGCTGCCACCGCGATGGAGTTCTGGGAATCAAAGTTCAGTCCAAGTCGTTTCCGCCTTCCCGCTTCCTCTGAAAGATCCTGCCAAAGCTCCAGCGGAAGCTGGTAACCTTGGTTTTTGACCGGTCGGAAACGAGTCCCGAGTTCCATCTCGGTCCGCAATCTCGATTTTGCTCGTGTTGATTTTGTCGCCTGTACCATTCGCCGCTTCGCCAATTCGTCCGACCGTTCTACTACCCTGGCGATCGCTAATCAAA
>JAGQPO010000723.1 GCA_020426665.1 Planctomycetales bacterium | reverse complement strand
GAGGTGCCATGTCCCCGGCCGACAATGTCCGACGTCGGGGTGCCGTGTCCCCGGCCGACCATCGGGGTGCCGTGTCCCCGGGCGACCAAGTCGGTATTGGCGGGTCCGCACCCTTGACCGCGGACATGGCGGCCGGTGGTTCGGAATTGGACGACGGCGTCTGGATTGCTGCCCCATTTCGAGTGGATCAACGTGCAGTCGGCGTTGTTGAATTGATCCAACCACGAACGATCAGTTCGACCGGGGTCGCGGGATGCGAACGTTTGCTTGCAATGCTCGCGGATTTGACCGGCGACTTTTTGCGACGCCGACAAATCGACGAGTTGGTGGTGGCAACAGACCAATGGCACCTTTACGAAGCGTTGTCCCAGCGGGTGCATGCCAGTTTGGATCTTCGCCGGACCGCCTACCAGATCGTCAACGACGGTCGACTGTTTGTCCGCTGCGATCGCGTTTGCTTAGTCGTCGCGATTCGAGCGCGTTTTCAGCCGCTGGCGATCAGTGGTGTCGATACATTTGATCGACGTTCGAACATGGTCCGTTCAATGGAGTCGCTTGCCACCGCAGTCGCTGCCTCGGGGCAATGGCTGCGGTATCGAGGGGACACGTCACAGTTGCCGCCACAATTGGAACAACCGATCAGCGCCTTTGCGGACGAATCAAATTCCCAAACGATTGACGTGGTTCCGCTCTTTGCCCCCGCTTTGGACTCTGGCGAAACGTCTGACGAATTGGTCGGCGTATTGATTCTGGAACGGTTTGACGCGACCGACCGGCGCGGCGCCGAGCAGCGAATCATTCAACTGGCGACGCTCAGCAGTTCGGCGCTTCGCAATGCCATTGATTACCAGACACTGCCGTTGTTGTCGCTGGCTCGCTGGATTCGAAACCTGATGCGTTCGGGCGACCGACGGCGACGCCAGCTGACGATTGCCGCCTCGTCGCTGGTGGTTTTTGGCGTTGCCCTGTTTGTCATCCCGGCCACATTCCAGGTCAAGGCCGAAGGCAAAGCCCAGCCACTGATTCGACGCAACATCTATGCTCCGCTGGACGGCGAGGTGGTCGAAGTGGGCGGGGCGCATGACGAAACGGTGAAAAAAGACCATGTCCTGGTCCAACTACGTAGCCGCGAATTGGAAGTGGAACTGCAGCGATTACAAGGCGAGTATCAAACGACCGAAAAAAAGTTATTGGCAGTCGCATCGGCGCGGGTTCAGAACCTTCACGACAACGATGCGGACCGCGTCTCGGGGCAATTGGCCGCCGAAGAGCAGGAATTGAAACAGGAACTGGCAAGTTTAAACGCCCAATTGGTTCTAATTCGCCGCCAACGTGAACAGCTTGCGGTACGAAGTCCAATTGACGGCCAGATCATGACATGGGATCCCGCGGAATTACTGTCCGATCGACCAGTCCAACGCGGCCAATTGTTGATGGCGGTCGCAGACGTCAATGGTCCCTGGGTACTTGAATTAACGGTTCCAGAACGCCGAGTCGGGCACTTGATCGCCGCCCAGCGTGAAGTCCAGCAACCCTTGGACGTCACGTTTACTCTGGCGACGGGAGGTGCACCAACGTATCGTGGAACGGTGCAGCAAATTGCCGGGCGAACCGAGGTGATCGACAATCAGCAGTCGACGACACGCGTTCGTGTTGCCGTTCCCGAAGAAGCGGTCCAAATGTTGCGTCCTGGAACCGCAATCCACGCCAAAGTCAATTGCGGACCGAAAAGCCTTGGGTTCGTGTGGTTGCACGATGTCTATGAAACCGTTCGCTCGTGGCTGTTGTTTTAGTGTATGCGGAATTCCAACCCTGAAATTGTCATGAAATGGATCCTCAACGGCACTTCGCTGTGCAACGCCGCTGCGGCGTGTGTGCTTTTACAACTGTCCGGCACCAGCGTTGTTCGGGCGGAAACGATTCAGGCCGATTCGGTGCTGATCCGACTGATCGACCAGGTTGAAGTTCCCGCGCGAGCAATCGGTTCGTTGGCCGAAGTGAAGGTGGCCGAAGGAACGGTTGTCGAGAAGGGACACTTGTTAGGCCAAATCGAGGACACCGAGGCTGAACTTGATCAACGAAAAGCTCAATACGAACTGGACATTGCGTCACACGAAGCCAACGACGATGTCGCAATCCGTTCGGCGATGAAGGCATGGACATACGCGCAATCGCACTATGATCGTCTGTATCGCGCGGATTTGGCACAACCACGAAGCGTCTCGGAATCGGAGTTGGAAAAAGCGAGGTTGGAGGCGGAACAAGCAGAATTTGAAATGGAAAAGGGCAAGAGCGAACTGGAAAAGGCCAAGATTCGAAAGAACTTGACGGCAAACCAATTGGCACTTGCCCAACGCAATGTCGATGTCCGCAAAATCGTTGCACCATTAAGCGGTGAAGTCGTTGAAGTGTTGCGTCAACCGGGCGAATGGGTCAAACCCGGCGAGACCATCTTTCGCATCGTCAGCACCAAACGGTTGCGTGCCGAGGGTTTTGTTCAGGCGGCCGACGTCGTCAAAGATCTCAAGGGCAAATCCGTGACGCTCGAGCCCGTGGACTTCGGAAAATCGGTTCAACCGTTTACCGGCCAGATCGTCTTCGTCAGTCCCGAGATCGATCCGGTTAACGGCCAGGTTCGCGTCTCGGCGGAGGTCGCCAATCCCTCCGGCGTGCTGCGTCCAGGACTTCGTGTGAAGATGTCGATTCACACCGATTGAACGGGGGAGGTCATACGTTGAATCTTCGCAGCCGTTTTGATCTGGAGGTCTATCCTCAAGTCCGCCGGTCACAGAAGGTATGGGTAATCAAAGATCCTGTGTCGTTGCGATACTTTCAATTTCGCGATGAAGAGTACTCGATCCTGACGTGGTTGGATGGTCGGTCGAGCCTGGAGGAAATCAAAGAACGATTCGAACGCCGTTTCGCTCCGCGCCGTATCCCCGCCTCTCGTCTACACACGTTCATTGCCAATCTGCATCGCAACGGATTGGTGATTTCCGATGCACTGGGGCAAGGCGATCGATTGTTGGCCCGGCACCACCAACAGCGACGTTCGTCGTGGCTGACATCGTTTGCAAATCCGTTGGCGATCCGATTTCGAGGCATCGATCCAGAACCGATTCTTCGCCGGGTCTATCCCAAGATTCGCTGGATCTTCTCCGCACGTTTTGTTTTTCTCTGTGTGATCATCGTTATCACAGCGTCGATGTTGGTGGTTGGCCAATATGATACGTTTCAGAGTCGTTTGCCAGAAATGAACACGTTACTGAATCCGGGGAACTGGATTTGGCTGGCGATCGCATTGGCAATGACAAAACTGTTTCACGAAATGGGACACGCACTTTCGTGTCGTCATTTTGGCGGTGAATGTCACGAAATGG
>JAGQPO010000722.1 GCA_020426665.1 Planctomycetales bacterium | reverse complement strand
CGTCCTTCGCCGTCGAACGCAGCCAAGAACTGTTGCACGACATCGGGTACCTGTTATCACATCACGAAATCCCGTCATCGAATGTCTACCTGGATTCGCCGATGGCCCGCAAGGCGACGGAGGTTTTTATCAAGCATTCTCGTGAATTGCAGGACATCGAAGTCGATGAAGAAAAACTGTTTCGCCATCCGAATTTTCACCTCGTGCAATCGCTGGACGAAAGTAAGGCGATCAACAATATCAAAGGTGGGGCGATCATCATTTCGGCCAGCGGGATGTGCAACGCGGGACGCATCAAGCATCACTTGATGAACAATATCTACCGGCCCGAGTGCACCGTCCTGTTCGTCGGGTACCAGTCACCGGGGACCCTCGGACACATTATTACCACCGGCGCGAAAGAAGTTCGCATTCACGGAAAGTCGTTCAAAGTACGAGCCAACATTCGACAGCTTGGGAATTATTCGGCACACGCCGATCAAGGTGAATTGATCGAATGGATTCAAGAACGCTGTCCGATCACCGGTGCGTTGTTCCTGAATCACGGCGAGGATGACGCGCGAGAAATGTTGCGTGAATTGCTGAAGCAGCGTGGATTGGACTCGGATCGAATCTACATGCCGCAATTTGACGAAACGTTTGAATTGCACGCCGGAACGAAACCGATGTCGCAGGGCGCGCCGGCACCTCGTTTGGACGTGCAACATACCGTTCACGATTGGCACAACGACTACGCCGAATTCATGCTTGAACTTGCGTCGAAGATCGAGAAATCGGACCAGGCTGGGCGTTACGATCTGATGAAGCGATTAAAAGAAACGCTCGCCGCGGGATCGAATTAGTGCTTTGACCAGAGTAATAGTCGTTGATCGCTCTGCGATCAAACCACCTGATCGCGGAGCGATCAACAACTAACGCATCTTTTTAGAACCCACTTGACCGGAGATTTAATTTTGAACGTCAGCGATTTTATGGATCGCCACTATCGGCACTTTAACGCCCGTGAGACTTTGGCCGCGGCGCGATCCTTCAAGGAAATGATCGAACAAAAAAACGGCCGCATGATGGTCACACTCGCCGGCGCAATGAGCACAGGCGAACTGGGAATCTCTCTCGCCGAAATGATTCGCCAAGGAAAAGTCCACGCGATCACGTCAACCGCTGCAAATCTGGAAGAAGACATTTTTAACCTGGTGGCGCACGACGAGTACCGGGTGATTGAAAACTGGCGTGCGCTTTCGGCCGATGACGAAGTCGCGTTGCTTGAAGAAGGATTCAACCGAGTCACGGACACCTGTATTCCCGAAACGGTGATGCGTCACATCGAAGCCAGACTGCTAAAGTTGTGGCAGCGCGCGGCCGATACAAACCAGCCGAAGACTCCGGCCGAATTCATGTTCGAACTGCTGGAGGATCCGGAATTGCCGCAGCACTTCCAGGTTCCTCGCGAGAACAGCTGGGTGGCCGCTGCAAAAGATGCCGGCATTCCGGTCTTTGTTCCGGGGATCGAAGACAGCACGCTGGGAAACATTTTCACCGGTCGCGTGATCGACGGCAGATTGTCGGGACACCACGCATTGAAAACCGGAACGATGCAATTGGAAAAACTCGCGACTTGGTATCGTGAAACCTCCAAGGATCATCCGATCGGGTTCTTTCAAATTGGCGGAGGCATCGCAGGCGACTTCTCGATCTGTGTTGTTCCGATGATGCGTCAGGATTTGAAAGAAGATATTCCATTGTGGAGTTATTTTTGCCAGATCAGTGACGCCGCCACCAGCTACGGCGGTTACAGCGGAGCGGTGCCGAATGAAAAGATCACCTGGGAAAAACTTGCCCTGGAAACACCGAAGTTCATGATCCAAAGTGACGCGTCAATCGTCGCGCCGCTGATTTTTGCCTACGTCTTGGGATTGTGATTTTTGGGTACAAGGAGCCTTCGACGAGTTGGACGTCGCCGAGGGCTGGCCGCACTATTCGCAACGGCAGCGGCAACGAAGCCTAGAGAATTACGATGACCTTAGCGCAGAATCTTTTCCGACATTATGAAGAAACCTGGGGGCAGATTGATGCACCGGTGCCATGGAGTCTTGGGCCCGTTCACGAATTACCTTCCGAATTTACTGTACTGAAGTATGCACCAAATTCTGCACACTACCATCTCACAGGCGCCCGATTGGGGTTGGGCCATACTGTAAACTTTGGTCGACCTTGGCTATGCGGGTCCAGATGTGAGCATGGACTAATCAGCCATCCCTATTTGGATGACATACACTTTGAGCAATTGGATGATTCGGACGGTTCGTCGGTTCACTGCCATTGGCTATTGCCGATCTGTAAGTCCGAAGTGGATTTCATGAAACGGTATGGGCTTGATGCGATCGAGTCAAAGTTTGAGGACGCTAAAATCAGGTTCCTTGATCCATGTCGGGACGCCGTTGCGTAACAGTTACCAGTCTTTTTTGTTACTCGCCGAATTGATATCGCACTTTCGACCGATTTGAGACTGTAGCGTTAATTAGATGGTGGGTGGCACCGTTGTTCACCAGAACCTTTCTGCGTCAGTGCAGATCCCACCTGTCGGCGCATCGACAATTTCCTTTAAGTGTTGCCGCCCCTTTTCTCCAGTCTCATTCAATGACAAATGAAAGATGACAAATAACAAATGACAAATCTCGGTTTTGAGCGATCGAAGCAATTTGTCATTAGTCATTTGTCATTT
>JAGQPO010000721.1 GCA_020426665.1 Planctomycetales bacterium | reverse complement strand
GTATGACGGACTTCGCGTCCGTCGATACCGACGTTTTTCGACGGACTGGAAGTCCGTCGTACCGCAAAATCAAAAGTTGACGAAGCAGTAGTGTTTCGTCCCAACGTAATTTTACGGTACGTCGTTGATCGCTCCGCGATCAGGCGTTTTGATCGCGGATCGGTCAACGACTTTGAGTTCGTCGGTTATTTTCCGAACGTACTTTGAATCAGCACGATCATTTCGCCTTCGTTGTCCGTCGGATCGACATCGAACATGCGCAGGAAGAGGCGGCCAGTCTGATCGGCGACGAAGTCCGCGCCTGGCACAACGATGAACGGTTTGTTGGATTCCAGCTCACTTGGTGAAGACGCGATGACTCCGATCAAGGTGCCGAGCTTGATTCGTGAATCGCGTGGTTTAAGTTTGTCGGGGATTTCGATTCCCTCCGGTCCGGTCTCATACACGACCTTCCAATTCCCTTTGACTTCAAGATGCACCGGCATTCCTTTTTGCAATTGGGCGCCGGAATCTTGCCATCCCTTCGACGCGTCCACCTTGACCAATTCCCGGTCCTTCATCGATTGCATTTGCAGCATTCGTTTGACGCCGGCTTCGGCTTCGGGATACTTCGGCACCAATCGACTCATCGCTTCAAAGACTTCGCGTGCCTTGTCGTATTGCTTTTTGCGTTCGTATTCGCCTGCCAGCTTTTCCGCCTTGGTAATAAACTCGCGATGCAGAGACAGGAGCTCGGGATCGCTGGGAAGATCCGGTTGGTTCGCCGCAGCATCTTTGACCGCTTGGTCCATTCGGCGCTGGATCTGTTTTTGCGTCTGCTGGATTCGTTGTAGATTCGGGTTCTGGGCGACGGTCCGTTGAGCGTGGAGCACGATGAATCCACAAACCAGGGGAACGACGATCAAACGTGGATTAAATAATCGATGGGTACTCAAGTGGCCAGCATTCGTGTCGTCGAGGTTTGGCAAAACGGTTTTCATGGTGTTTTCGATTCGATTAACAGGTCTTCGGGCGTCGCGATGGAGGCGGCACCATTTCATTCACGATGGTGGACATCGACGGATTGCGTTATGTGCAAGTTTAGAACGTGACACGACGCCGAATGTCTATCACTTTTACCGATTCTTGCCAAAACATTGGCAAATCCGACGCGTAGGCTGACAGACGGGCCATCAGGCTCGGGGCTGTCACGAATCGCGTCGTGGGCGTATAAATCTGGGCGTTTCCGTTTCCACACCACCAATCCCCCAAGTGTACGATGCCCCGCGTCAAACCGTTTCGTGCTGTCCGTCCAACGATCGAAAAAGCCGCCAAGGTCGCCAGCGTCCCCTATGATGTCGTCAATCGCGACGAAGCGGCGGTGCTTGCCGAAGGAAACGGTGATTCATTCTTGCACGTCGTCCGACCGGACATCGATTTACCACCCGAGACCGATCCCTATGCGGACGAGATCTACGCCAAGGCGGCAGAGAATTTTCGGCGGTTCATCAGCGGTGGTGTGCTGCAACAAGATGACGCGGACTGCGTTTTTTTGTATCGCCAAATCATGAATGGCAAAAGCCAGATCGGCGTGGTGTGCTGTTGCCACATCGACGATTACGAAAATAACCTGATTTTGAAACACGAATTCACGAGGCCTGCGAAAGAGGATGATCGCACGCGCCATGTGATGACGTTGGCCGCCCATGCGGGACCTGTCTTTTTGACGTATCGAGACGATCCGACTGTTGACGGTCTGGTCAATGCAGCGATCCGCGAAACCCCGCTGTACGATTTCACCGCCGTTGATGGAGTCCAGCACACGGTTTGGAAGATTGATGCGACGGCCGGTTACGTCGCCGCGCTAACGTCGGTACCCGCGTTCTACGTCGCCGACGGTCACCATCGGGCCGCAAGTGCGTGGCGCGCAGGAAAGGCCAGACGCGAAGCAAACCCCGAACATAACGGCACGGAGGAATACAACTGGTTTTTGACCGTCCTGTTTCCGTCCTCGCAGTTAAATATCCTGGCGTACAACCGCATCATCAAGGATTTGAACGGGCAATCGCCGGAAGCAATCCTTGAGCGATTGGCAAGCGTCGGATCTCTGGCGGAAACCGATAATTCGATCCCCGAATCTGCCGGATCTTTCTGCATTTACTTGGACGGAAAATGGTGGCGCCTGGTTGTGCCCGCCGATTCGATTGATCATCGGGACGCGATCAATTGCTTAGACGTTGCGATCCTGGAACAGCGGGTGATCAAGCCGATTTTTGGGATCGACGATGTTCGAACCGACGCACGAATCGATTTCGTTGGCGGGATTCGAGGCACCAAGGAGTTGGAGGATCGAGTCAATTCGGGCGAATGGGCGATCGCCGTTTCGATGTACCCAACCTCGATCGACCAATTAATGGCCGTGTCCGATGCGGGCGAAGTGATGCCACCCAAAAGCACGTGGTTCGAACCAAAGTTAAGAAGTGGGTTGTTGGTTCACCTGTTGGACTGAGAAACCGTGTTGTTGTCATGCATAGCATGACCTACGAAGTGTTGTTGTCATGCATAGCATGACCTACGCAGCTATTGTCATGCGTAGCATGACTACTGGTGACTATCGCTTTGATCGCGGAGCGATCAGCG
>JAGQPO010000720.1 GCA_020426665.1 Planctomycetales bacterium | reverse complement strand
CGCTTTCGGTCAGGACTTGCATGTCACTTCGTCCGGTAAGCGAATCGACAGTTTGCTGGTCAACGTTGGACGAACCCAGTACCACGCAATTTGTCAGTTCGTCGACTTGATCCTGGTGCGTTCCACCACTTCGATGGGTGATGTCGATCGCTTGTTCGTGCGTCATCATGGTTAATCGACCACAAATAACGATTTGTTTTCCTCGGAGTGGCTGGATAAACTCGGCGCGGATCGACAAGCGTTGCCAATCGATCCGTGAATTGACTTCATCCGCTTTGGTGCATGTGATCGGGTTGTAATTGGCAGCCGATTCATGGGTCATCCCGTCGGCATCGAAAGGGTTCATCGGCAACGAAAGCGGACGGCTGTCGCCACGGCGAAGCGTTCGTTTGGGTATCCCGCTTTCGGTTTTCTTTGGGGATGTTCGGTTGCGAGTGCGGCCCTTTTTCGAAGCGTGGCTGACGCCCCATTTGCCGGCCTTTCCGCGAACGATTCGAAGCCGTTCCTCTAAGTCGACGATCGATTCGGCCTGCTTGGCGATGCCTGCAGCCAGCAAAATTCGAGCGCAGGCCCTGGAATCTTCCAGCGCATCGTGGTGTCTGAAATCGACACCCAGCCAATTTGCCAAGGGCTTGAGTCCGAACCGTTGCCGATCAGGCCAGGTTTGACGTGCGATCAAACGTGTGCAGGAAAAGTTCAAGTCGGGAATCTGGCAGTGGTGACGTTCCAGACAGCCGATCAGCACACCGATATCGAACGGAGCGTTGTGGGCGATCAAGCAATCGTCGCCAAAGAAGTCGACCATTTCGGGCCACAGTTCGCCAAACGATTTTTCGTTTTCAACATCCGCCGGCCGGATGCCGTGGATTCGGATATTTCCGGGCGAGAAAAAGAACGGATCCGGGCGAATCATCCACATCTTTTCGTCGACGATTTGCCCGTCTCGAATGACCACCGCCGCCAATTGACACGCGCTGTCGCGTCGCCGATTGGCGGTTTCGAAATCGATTGCCGTAAAATTTGCCAGGAATGCCATGGCAAGAGTTTAGGAATTGACGGTGCGTCTAACCAGCCATTCGCGAGATGCGATTGTTGGGTTGGGCGATTTCAGTCGCACTGGGCTGATATCGGTACTGCATCAGGTACGCGTCCTCGACGGTATCGTCGTAGAAGTCACGCAAGACGCTGATGGCTCGAAAACCAAGATTCTTGAAGAACAGCTGTGCCTCCAGATTCGTTTCACGCACTTCCAGCATGATTCGATTCCGTCGTTCGTGGGACAGTTTTCCGAATAACTTGCTGCACATCGCATTGCCGACGCCGTTGCGGCGATGGTCACTGTGAACTGCGAAATTCAAGATGTGCAGCCGGTTCTTGTGCAACTCGTAAATCATGAACCCGACGATCTGGTCGTCCATTTCGGCGACCATGCCGATGCAATTTCGTTGCCGAAGGCAGCGAATAAAATCTTCCTCGGTCCATGCGAATTCGAAACAGTTTTGTTCGATCGCCAGAACCGATGGCATGTCGCGACGAATCATCCATCGGATGTGTACGCAGACCGGGCTTTCTTTGGCTTGTTTCACTTCTGGGCTCCTTTCCAGCGAGACGAAACCCGACCTTGTCGTAACCCGGTCTGGGTGTTCGAAATATGCGTCAACGAAACCAGCAAATCGCCCCGATCATCGTGTCGTTTGCCGTGTCTGCGACGAAAATAGCAAACGGTTCGTTTGGAACCAAGACAGATTGTGGAGTCTTTCTAGAAGGCGCGTAAATCGCTTCTCACTGTAATGTTTTAGAGGTCGCATCTGCCCCGCCCCGACTGGACCCGTCACCAAGCCGGGTCAATCATCGAGGGCGCTGCGTCCTCCCCATTTGTTCAGCTGTTATTCAAACGGGCTGGGCGGTAACCCGCCACTGAAAAAATGCCGAAACCGCAATATTTTTTTAGCTAACTCAACTCAGCTTGCCAAAGCCCTAGAGCCGGGTTCTGGATGTAGTAAAACTCGCTGCCGTCGACGTCGGTGTGCCATCCGTCGGTCAGTTTGCTGACGTCGTAGCGCTGCATTAACGCGTTGATATCTCCCGGCGTATAACCCACCGATGAAATTTCCTGGGCCGACAATTTGCCGGCGCCATAGACGACTTCAAAGCGGTTCTCCGATGATCCGTGAACAAGGTGGGCAGCCGCGGACGGGTTCGCCGCAAGGTCCGGATTCTCTGCGACAAGCTGAACGATTTCTTCCTTGGTTCGGTATCCGTAGCGACGAATCAAACGATCAATTTCACCATCTTCCCCAAATTCCTCGACGGCCGGCCCCAGGATGGTCAGTCGGCCGCCGGTTGCGATCGCCAATCGAGTTCGGTAAATCGCTTTATTGCCCAGCCATGTGCTTTTAAACTCGGATGGATCCAAATAGGCGACGACGTGTTGCGGCGGTTTTTCCAAATGGGTGATATTGACGCGGAAAGCCAGCTCTGCCGCCTTGAAAAAGGTTTCGTGGTCGTCGCCGATGTACAGCCCGCGCGTGTGCAACGTCCCGTCCCGCATCTGCTGGATCACGGTCAACGCATACACGATCGGCATGCCCTTGCAAAATTGTTCCTGGGCGTAATTCAAAATCTGACGCAACGGCGTGTTGGCGCGTCCCAATGTCTGCTCGATGCCGTACACGGCACTCAAATAGTGGCTCTCGTTGATGCCTTCGGCGCCGCCGGTTCCGACGAAGATGTTTTTGTTGTAATTGGCCATCCCGATGACTTCGTGGGGAACGACCTGGCCAATTGAAAAGATCAAATCGTGTCCGCCATCGCGAAGCAGTTTATTGACCTGGGCTTGCCAAGGCTTGTCGTACAATCCACCGGTAACCTCGGACACGTACGATGCGGGGACCGTTCCCAACGTCACCACGTCATCACGCCAGCGGTGCGGGCGGAACAATCCCAGTGGTACGCCAGGAAACATGTGCGAGAGCTGGTCGTCCTTCATCGGACTGTGGGTGCCGAGTGCAGGCATAATGTCGGCGATTCGATCCCCCAGCATCTGGTGGCAAAGGGATGTAATCTCGCCCGCCCGGCTAAACATTCGCGTGTGATCCGGCGGCAGAAGCAGTGCCTTATTCGGAAGCCCAATTTTTCCGAACGTTTCTTGCAATGCTGCGCGTAAATCGTCGGATGTTAGCGAATTCGATTCGCTGCCGGATTCAAAGTAGATGGTCATCGGGAAAGAATCTTAGAGAGAGAACGGAAGAAGGCAGATCAAAGTAGCGAAACTTGCCAACACTTTCGACGCCCCAAGAATATCTGGCCGTTTCACGCACCAAGCTGCTTGCGCAGTTCCTTCATTCCGCGATGCAGGAGACCGGCGACGGCACCTGTCGATTTCCCCAATTCGGACGCAACTTCGCTCAACTTCATGCCTTCCAAATAGTGCAATCTGACTGCGTCCGCCTGAGATTCCGGCAGCCTTGCGATGGCTTGGCTGATTTGAATCACGCTTTCGCCAAGTGCGATGTGCTGGCTGGGTGTCGGATCGCTGCCGGCGAGAAGACCTTCCAGCCGCATCGACGACGCGGCAAGTTTCTGTTCCATCGATTGCTCGCGCCGGATGTCGCGTTTGTCGCGGTGCAGGTCACGGTCCAGGTGGCAGAGGTGGTGGGCCAAAATCTGTCGCAACCAGGCCAACAACTCTCCCTCGGTCGACCCGCGAAATCCGTCGAATCCCTGGACGGCTTGCATCATCGCTTGTTGGACCATATCCGAGGCACCAATTTTGGCTTGGTACGCGCGTCTCATTCGGGTCCTGGCCAACATCCGTAAATAGGGCTCATATTGGGCAACAATTGCCGGGTCCGACACGTCCACCGGCCTGGACGAAGATTGCGTATCAGTCATCAAATCATTCCATGAGTGCGTGTCTGGGCCGGCCGGAAAACAAGTTCTCGGCCCCAGGCTAATTTTCTCGGCCCCAGGCAAATATATTCGGCCCCAGGCGGACAACGAGGTCACCCAATAACGTAAACCGCACTCCCCAAACAATCGATGGCCGGCGTGGCGAAACGATCGGATTGCCAGTCAATTTGTAAATACTGGGGCCGGAACCGATCCGAACGGTCCAATCTCGCGCCGACTCGGATGCCGAATTCGGGTAAAACAAGGCTTGAGACCAATTATTGAATTATGACACGGATGATTTACCGATGGCTCGAGAAGCAGTTTATCAACAGACCGCCCCAGACGACCCAGGTGACGTTCCGCCGAAAGTTCCGCTTTCGGGCGGTTCGTCCGGTGAACAGGAGCCGAATGATCGTGACGGCGAGCTTCGGCCGCGTCGGTTGGACGAAATGGTTGGCCAACGGGACGTGATTGAACGATTAAAGATCGCCATCGACGCGGCGCGTGGACGCGGCGAACCACTCGGCCATATCCTCTTTGATGGTCCTCCCGGCCTGGGCAAAACGACCTTTGCTACCGTGATCCCCGCTGAAATGGGTACCACCGTTCAAATGGCAAACGGGGCCGGACTGAGTGCCCCCAAGGACCTGTTGCCGTATCTGACCAATGTTTCGGAAAGGTCGGTTCTGTTCATCGACGAAATCCATCGAGTCCCCAAGGCAGTCGAAGAATACCTTTACACCGCGATGGAGGACTTTCGGATCGACATCGTTCTGGGCGAAGGAGTCAACGCCAGAACATTAAACTTTGAACTTCAGCCATTCACGTTGATCGGTGCGACGACTCGCGCCGGGATGCTAAGTGCTCCGCTCCGTGACCGCTTTCAAATACGAGAGCACCTCGGTTGGTACACCGAAGATCAATTGTGCGAACTGGTCATTCGCAATGCCAGGAAGCTGAAGATCCAAACCGACCAACCGGCCGCAAGCGAAATTGCACGCCGTAGTCGCAGTACGCCTCGGCTGGCAAACAATCGACTGCATTGGGTTCGTGACTATGCACAGATCAAAGCCAAGGGCAACGTCACGATCGGTGTCGCTCGTGATGCGCTAGACATGATTGGAATCGATCGACTGGGCTTGGACAAACAAGATCGGAATTATTTGCAAACACTGATCCGTGTTTTCCAGGGTGGCCCCAGTGGCCTGGAGGCGATCGCGCACACGATGAATGTCAGCAGCGACACCCTGGAAGACGAAGTTGAACCGTTCTTGTTGAGAAGCGAGTTGATCGTTCGCACACGCCGGGGACGGTTGGCAACCAACAAAGGGTTCGAGCACATGAAAATGCAACCTCCCGCCGCATAGCTTGCCGAACGGCTCGCTGCCCGGCTGGCCGCCCCGGTCGAATGTCCACGGTTTCTTTGACGGATAATTCTTTAACATGCTGAAATCGGAACGCGCCGAACTTCTACGGCGGCGACTAGATGACCTTTATCCCGAGACTCCGATTCCCCTGGATCATACAGACGCATTCACGCTGCTTGTTGCCGTTTTGTTAAGCGCCCAGTGCACCGACAAAAAGGTCAACGAAATCACGCCAGAACTGTTTCGAGTCGGTGGTACACCGCAAAAGATGGCGCGTTTGGGAGAAGAAAAGATACTGGAGATCATTCGTCCGCTGGGTCTTTCGAAACAGAAAGCAAAAGCGTTGGACAAGCTGTCCAACATCTTGATCACGGAACACGATGGAAAGGTTCCCCAGTCGTTCGAAGAGCTTGAAGCACTGCCGGGTGTTGGGCACAAAACGGCCAGTGTCGTCATGGCCCAGGCCTTCAACATTCCGGCGTTCCCCGTCGATACGCACATACACCGTCTTGCACAACGCTGGGGTTTGTCAAACGGCAAGAGCGTTGAGCAGACCGAACGCGATTTGAAAAAGCTTTTTCCGCGCGACTCGTGGAATCGATTGCACCTGCAAATCATTTTCTACGGGCGCGAACATTGTACGGCTCGCGGGTGGGACGGAACCAAGTGCGGTCTTTGTAGAGAACTTTTTCCGCGGCGCAAGAAACCGGTTGTGTGGAAAAAGCCGTGATCGGGCGAAGGTTTCAAAACAGTCGGGTTTAAATCGGCCCGGTTCGCCGTAATCTTATCGCTTCGTCCGACCGCTACACTTTTGACACCAACACACCATGTCATCTCACTGGCCAATCGTCCAAGCGAAACTCGAAGAAGCCGACACCCCTGAAATCGTCGTTCAACTTTTCCGGCGACATTACCAAAATCTGTGCTCGGGAAATGACGGCTTTCTTCGCGAGTCAGAAATCGACCCGGCAAGCGATCCGATTGATGCCGAAGCACTTTCACCGTCGATGGCCAAGCTGGGGCGAGAAAACTTAGGATCCGTCGCTGTCTTGAAACTAAACGGAGGGCTGGGGACGTCGATGGGGTTGGAAGGCCCGAAATCACTTTTGAAAGTTCGTGGCCAAGACACTTTCTTGGCGTTGATCTTGCGTCAATCGAAACAGTTGTCCGTGCCACTGGTTTTGATGAACAGCTTCTCGACCGAGAAGCAAACCGATGCTGCGATTAACGAGTTCAACGACCCAGGCATCGAAGTGTTGTCGTTTTTACAGCACCAAGTCCCGAAGATTGACGCCGCAACGATGCTGCCCGTCGAATGGCCGGCCGACCCTTCGTTGCAGTGGTGTCCGCCGGGTCACGGTGACATCTATGCGGCGTTGCAGACCAGTGGAACGTTGAAGCAATTAATCGGCGAAGGCAGACGTTATCTTTTTGTGTCCAACGCCGACAACTTGGGAGCGACGTTGGACCTTGGTATTCTCGGTCACTTCATCCACAGCGGCAAATCATTCCTAATGGAAGTTGCCGACCGGACCCCCGCCGATCGCAAGGGAGGACACCTGGCACGATCTAAGGCCGGGGGTCTGTTGTTACGCGAAAAAGCGCAATGTCATCCTGACGAAGAAACCTTATTCCAAGACATAAGCGTTCATCGGTACTTTAACACGAACAATTTATGGATTGACCTGGTGGCGCTCAATGAATTCATGATCTCCAGTGGCGGATCACTTGATTTGCCGACGATCACCAACACAAAAACCGTGGACCCCAAAGACAGCTCGTCTCCGAAGGTGTTCCAACTGGAAACCGCAATGGGCGCGGCGATCGAAGTTCTGCCCAACAGCGATGCGATCCGTGTGCCTCGATCTCGCTTCGCGCCCGTCAAAACCACCGGCGACTTGTTGGCGGTCCGTTCCGATGCATACGAGGTCCGCGACGACTTTTCGGTCGGATTGATTGAAAAACGCAGGGGCCTTCCACCACATATCAGCCTGGATGAACGATACTTTAAAAACATTGCGGATTTGGACGTTCGACTCGGCGTAACACCCTCGCTTGAAGCATGTGACTCCCTGGTCGTCCAGGGAAACCTGACGTTTACCAAAGACGTCGTTCTCGTGGGCGACGTCAAATTGATCGGCAATGAATCGCCCTCGGTGATTCCATCTGGAACCTACCAGGGCGAAAGAACATTTATTGGATAGCCCGGAAACTCTGCGGCCCGGAAACGTAGCCAGGAACCAGAAACGCGAAACACCCGTTGGCCCATATGACGGACACTCCATCCATTACTGTGCCAAATGCCCCCGCTACGACTCGCTTGTTGTCGCTGGATGTCTTTCGCGGGTTGATCATGTGCACCCTTGCGATCAACGGGTTCGCGTTTGCGACGACGGCAAAGCGAGTCACATCTGGTGCCGTCGCAGCTGATTCAATATCGGAGACGTTTTGGGAAATTCTTGCGTTTCACAACTCGCATCCGCCTTGGAACAGCCAGTTCTATGTCCTCGGCTATTCCTACTGGGACATGATCCAACCGGCGTTCATGTTCATGGTCGGTGTTGCAATGCCGTACTCTTATGCCAGTCGTCGGCGGCGTGGGGACAGCGAATTCAAATTGACTTGGCACGCACTGGTTCGTTCGATCGTGTTGATACTGATCGGAGTTTTCCTGCAAACCAAGAACAGTGGACTCAGCACCAATGCATTGCTGACCAATGTTTTATCGCAGATCGGACTCGGATATTGTTTCGTTTACCTTGCGATGAAATTGTCGACGAAAGCACAAATTGTTGTCGCGGCGATCGTGCTTTTAACCTACATGACGTGGTTGAATATCTATCCGATCCCCGCGCCCATCAGTGAAACATCTGTTCGCAGCATTCAATCCCTTTCGGTGTTCCCAAACGTGGCACCACACTTTGCGATCGAAACAAACGGCGCCGCGGCGGTCGACGTGTCGTTTCTGCGTCTGCTGCTGGGTGATGAAACGATTCAGCCACACCATGGCGGCTACGCAACACTGAACTTTATCCCTTCGGCGGTCACCATGTTGATCGGTGCGATCGCGGGCTCACTGCTTAGATCCCCAGTCGGATCGCTCGAAAAGATCAAGCGTTTGGTGCTCTCTGGAGCCATCTGCCTGGCGATTGCCGTCATGCTCAGTTTTACATGGTGTCCGGTGGTTAAACGGATTTGGACTCCGTCGTGGACCCTGTTTAGTGGCGCCTACGTGCTTTGGACGCTCGCAATTCTGTATTGGTTGGTTGACGTCGCCGGCTACCGTCGCTGGACGTTCCCTTTCGTTGTTGTGGGCACCAATTCGCTTGCAATGTATTTGATGTCAATGCTTTGGAAACGCTGGATCGCAGAACGGATGGAAGTATTCTGGGGCAAGGATCTCTTTACGGGGACTTACGGTCCAACCATCCAGGCCGTCAGTGTGTTTGCCGTACTTTGGTTATTTTGTTTTTATCTTTATCGGAACAAGTTGTTTTTTCGGATCTAATCAGATGTCACGCTTTATCACGTTGTTGATCTGTTTTGCAGTGTCGCCTTTGGCTCATGCAGGGCAAAACGTAGTGCTTTTGATTTCCGACAATCAAAACCAGGAAGATTGCGGTTGTTACGGCAACGATATTGTCCAAACTCCGAACATTGATGCCCTGGCGCGAAATGGAGTTCGTTTCATAGATGCCTTCGCGACAACGGCGTCGTGCGGACCGAGCCGCGCCGTCATCTATTCGGGTTTGCAAACACATTCCAACGGACAATATGGGCATGGGCATGGAATTCATACGTATCGATTGTCTCCGCAAGTCAAAACGGTCTTTGCCACTTTGAAGGACCACAGTTTCCACACGGCATTATTGGGGAAGCAGCATACGACCCATGCGGAATCGTATCCGTTTACGTTTGATCGAAAAGTCAGCGGGCGCGATGTTTCGATGCTGGCAAAGATGTCTCGGGAATTTATCCAGCAGGCCGGCAATGAGCCGTTTTTTCTGACGATCGGATTCAGTGATCCACATCCGACCTCGATTGATCCGCCTGGTTGGGGCATCGTAAAAAAAGACGCTTCGGTGCCGATTGTGGAATATGACGCGGCCACGTTGAACGTCCCAAGTTATTTGCCGGACCGCCCCGAAGTCCGCGAAGGCTTGGCGGGATACTATCAAGAGATCAGTCGGCTTGACCATGGTGTCGGACTGATCATGAACGTACTGAAAGAAACAAAGAAAGAAAACGAGACGATAGTGATTTTTACCAGCGACCATGGTTCCAGCGAACC
>JAGQPO010000719.1 GCA_020426665.1 Planctomycetales bacterium | reverse complement strand
GGCGATGTGCGTGGCTGCAACTTGGGGCCGATCTTGAACCGCTTCGTTCCAGACGTTGACGCCAATGCAACGATCAGCCTGACGACCAGATCGCAAATCAATTGGGACGGCGAAATTGTTTCGTTTCATAACACGGTGCATTCGGTTGCCGATGAATTGGGTGTACAGCAAATTGGACTGGAACCTGTGGTCTGCGATCTTCAATGCAGCGGACATGCGCCGCTTGACCTGCTGAAAATCGATCCATTGGGCGGATTGCAGGGAACAATTTCCGGCACGGTGGATTCCGGCGGTATCCGTCTTGGTCAGCTCGCAGGCCGATTGGGGATTGTCGGTCTGGAGGGACAGGTGCGAACCGCAGCGTCCTTTGACTTCCCACTCGATCGAATCACCGATCCGAACGCGTTGGCGGTACACGCCACGGCAAGTTGTGAAGGCATTCGATTGCCCGTCATTTCGGGTCAGAGCATTCAAATTCAAGACACCGAACTTGCGCTGAACGTATCGCACGGCAAAGCAGTTGCGAGTCTCGACGCGGCACATGTCCTGGATGCAATGGGGGCATCAATCGCAACGTTCAGCGGATCGGGAACCGCCAGTCTTGCCGACAAACATTTCAGCATTCACGGTGCGCTGGACAATTTCGACGTGGTTCCCATCGCAAGACTGTGTAACGTCGACGAAGGCTTGATACGCGGTAAGGCCGTTGGACGTCTCGACGCATCGGTGATGATCGATTCGCTGACGATGCCCGACAAATGGATTGTCGCGTCAGAATTGCGAACCAACGATGTCGCCGTTGCCGGTGAAAAGATTGAGGACGTGGTTGTGCAATGTAACTTCAACGATGGAGAATTCACCGTTACCCCAACAAACGTGAAATGGCGAGACAACGATTGCATGTTCGCGTGCGATGGAAAGGTGAATCAGGAACTGTCTCTGGATGCACGTTTTTCGGCCGGGCCAATTTCGATCAATGACGTCGCCGACGTCGCGTCCCGATTCTCGGCGGCGCGTCTGCCGCTTGCCGGAACTGCGATCTTGGAAGGTGGTATCCATATTGAGTCTAGCGGTGCGGTGATTTCATCATCGGGAACCGCGACGTTAACCAATGCCACGTATTCGCATACCAGAATCGGTTCGGCAAGTTTGAATTGGACCGGTGATCTGTCGGGCGTGACCGTCCGTACCGGCTCCGACGACCTGTTCGGAGGGCAGTACACGGTCCAGGCCACCGCCAAAGAGTTGGACTGGACAAAGGCAACGATTGAGTCCCGATTCGCTGGAATCCAAGCGTCACGATTCCCCCGAATGGCAAATGTTGCACTGCCGGTTACTGGAACTTTGGAAGGCGGTTGCACGTTCACTTCTTTGGGATCGCTTGATGAGCTGAGTGGAAGCGGGTTCATTCGCAGCCGTGGCCTGTCCGCAATGAAGGTACCGATCGAACTTTCTGGTGCGGAGATTCGGTTTGAAAACGGCAACGCCGACGCCACGATCAACGGAAAACTTCTGGAATGCGGTTTTTCGGCCCAGGCTCACGGAAATCTGAACGAGTTGGTCGCCTTTGCCGGCCAGCAGAATCCGGACCTGCGACGAATCCCGGTGATCGCGGAAGCAAAGGTCGATGGGCTTTCGATTCAAAAAGCGATTCAATCGGGACAGCTGCCCCAATCGCTGCGTCCACTTTCAGGACTGATTCACGCGACGTGTGTTCGAGACGCATCATCGATTCGCGACGGAATCATCTGCACGGCAACCGCTTCGACCGAACGCCTTCGCTGGGATCATTCACGGCTATCCGAACGAATGACCGCGACGGTCCAATTACAACCGGATCGGATTGAATTGGTATCCGTCGATGGTCGATTTGCGGACGGTCGTTTAAGCGGTCGGGCGGACGTCACCATTGGCGGTGATCCCCGAGGGACTTTTCAATTCAACTTGGATCGCGCGAACTTGCGTCTTGCCGCGGCTCCTCTCGGTCGATCTGCCAGCTCGGCGTCGGGCAGCGGCAGCATCCGTGTGAACGGGCGAATTGGGCAAACGATCAGCGGCCGGATTGATCTTTCGGCAAACAATCCTTCAATCGCTAACTTGAACATCCGCGCCATACGATTCCCAATCGACTGGGCCGTTACTCCGTCGTCCAGCCGTATCACGTGGCGATGTCGCTCGGGAGTCGTCGAAACGAGTGATGGAAAAATCAATGTCTCGACCGAAGGCGACTATAGCCGTTCGTTAAACATGCAGCTTGCCGCCAATTTCGATTCGCTCGACACGTCGCGATTGCTGCGCGGCGGTTCTGTCGGAGCGGGGATTTTGGACGGACAGGTCAATTTGCGCGCCAAACGTGCCCGTCGCATCGATCAAATCGTGGGAGATTTCGATTTCCAGATGACTCAGGTCGATTCGTTGGAAATGCCGATCCTCGACCAGCTGGATTCGCTTGTCAGTCTGTCGCCGTCGCTGGGAAGTATCAAGCAAGACAACGTTGGGACGATACAAGGACGTCTGTCCGGTGGGATGATTCGGTTGGACAAGTTGGCGATCTCCCAAAGCAACGTCCAGGTCCTGATGAACGGTGCCGCGTCGTTGGACGGGCGACTGGATTTTGACATCACGGCTGTGACGGGTCAGGAAGGACCTGCCGACGGACTGATGGCTCTTACCGATTCGCCACTGATGCTGGCCGCCCCCGCGCCGGTCGCACTGGTATTAAAAGCCAACGAAGCGATGAAAGATCGCGTGGTGCATGTCCATGTGGGCGGTACCGCGACGCGTCCGACGCTTCGCCTGCAACCGGGCAAAAACCTCACTCAAGACACCCTTCGTTTTTTTCTGACCAACAGTTTTGGTTCGCAGGTTGCGAATGCGGCTGAGGCTTCGCGAAGCCGAACTCAAACACGTTAAGCATGGTGGTAGAAGACAGATGACACAAAAGACAACCTTATTCCGAACCGCTACGATTCGACGGGGCGTTGCCGCGCTGCTGATAGCGATGTGCACATCAGGCCTCCTAATGATGACGGGATGCCGGACCGCCGCGTCACTCGGGTTGCCGGTCAGCGCCGGCTCGAACACCTTGCTTCCCTACGCAAGTAAACTTCGCCAAGCTGGACACCGTAAAGGAATTGCAACCGAACTGGCCAAGCAACCTTTGCCGCCACATCGCATGGAAGCCGGCGACGTTTTGGTTATTGAGCCAAACGATTTTAATTCGCCGGTGCGATTGCAAAGTGACCAAACGGTCCAGCAAGACGGAGTGATCGAACTCGGCGATTACGGTCGATTGGAGGTTCTCGGATTAACGACGGAGGAAATCCAGCAAAAAGTACAATCGCGCGTCGCGAGCCGTGAAATGGAAAAACGGCAAAACCGAATTACATTGGCCTCGCACAGCGACAGCGCCGCCGCGGAGGAGGTGATTGACTATGGAGTCAGCGTTCGTCTGGTCAATAGTGAAAGTGACCAGTTCTATGTCATGGGCGAGGTCAATGCACCAGGTTCCTATCCGTTGGTAGGCGCAGAAACCGTTTTCGACGCGATGATTTCAGCCGGCGGACTTTCCGATCGCGCCAATGAACACAAAATCATTCTCACCCGCCCGCAACCCGACGGTCAGCCGAGGTTGATTCTGCCGGTGTGTTATAAACAGATTTTGCAACTGGGGGACGTTTCCACAAACTACCAATTGCGCCCCGGTGATCGGATTTACGTCCCCAGTATCACGATCTGGGAAGACGTCAAACAAAGCGTTGCATTCAACAGCGACAAAAGTTGTCCGCATTGTCGCGAGTACCAACGGTAATCGTGGATCAGTTCTTCGAAACGACTTCGTCCAGGTTCAACATCATGTTGGCGACCATGCAGTATGCCGCAAGTTCCGTCGGATCTACTGTGTCGATCGTTTCGCTTTCGCCGTATCCGATCAATTGTTTTGCCGAATCGACGTCCGATCGATAGCGATCTAGAAAACTCTGTAGGAGTTTGAGGACGACTTCGGCTTCACTTGCCGTCGGCTGTCGCCCGGTCACGCATTCCCAGCCCCAATTGATTCGTTCCTGTTGCGTCGCGCCGCCGTTTCGGAGCATTCTGGCGGCAAAGTGGCGCGCCGCCTCGACATGCTGGACATCGTTTAGCAACTGCAACGCTTGCATCGGGGAATTGCTGCGCTGTCGTACCGAACAGGATTGTTCGCGGTTCGGCGCATCAAAGGTCGACATGAACGGTGGTGGAGCGGTCCGTTTCAAAAATGAATACAAGCTTCGACGATACAACGCGTCACCAGAATCGCGTTTGTAGTAGCGGGTGTTGCTGCTGCCGAATCCGACCGGTTCCCAAATATCCGGCGGCTGGTAGGTCTTGACCGGTTTACCGCCCACTTGAGAAACCAACAATCCACTCACCAGTAACGATTGATCACGCAACACCTCCGCGTCCCAGCGAAACCTTGGCGAATGTGACAGCAGTCGGTTGTCCGGATCGATTTCAATTTGACGCGGCGTGGCGCGCGAACTTTGGCGATACGTCTCGCTGGTCAGAATCGTTTTCAGAATGTATTGCATGTCCCAATCGTGATCGACAAAATCGATCGCAAGAAAGTCCAGTAATTCCGGATGACTGGGCGGATCACCCTGGGAGCCAAAATCGCCGCTGGTTCGAACGATTCCCGTGCCGAACAATTGTTGCCAAAGGCGATTGACGGCGACGCGAGCGGTCAAGGGATGTTGTCCACTGACCAGCCAATTTGCCAGGTCCAAGCGGTTGTAAATGGCGCCCTGTTCACGGTGCGGCAGGGGCGGCAAGAACGAAGGGACGTTTCGCTGGACTTGATCACCGGGATTGTCGTATTGCCCGCGCACCATCACAAAGCTTTCACGTGGCGTTGGCAGATCCGCCATCACGAACGTCAGTGGAACTTCTTTTTCGATCTCGGCAATTTCTCGCTCGATCCGCGACTGCTGATTCGAAAGATCGCCAAGCAAGTCATCGATTCCCGCATAAATATTACGCCGCCAATGTTGCCAAACCTGTTCGTATTCCTGTGCGGTCCAATCGGTCGGTTGCTTCGCCCGAACAAGTTTACGCAGATCATTTGGCAGCGTTCCGTTGTTCTTGCCACCGAACTTGTCCTTCCACGCCTGCCACGACCAAGCCGGATCGGTCGTCTTGTTGATGGTCGATTCGATACCCATTTGGTCCCACGTCACGGTGCCGCCGAACTGGGTAAACGCGAATCCGCTGACCTTGGTGCCGGGCGTCAAACCGATTGATTTGGCATCCACTTCCAGCCGAACCCAACGCCCGGCGTCGGGCAATTGCCCCAGGTGACGTTTACTGGCCGTTTTGATCTCGCCGAACGGAATCTTTTCCTGCTTGCCCCAGACAGCGCGGTGCTTCCACTGTCCGGAGTGAAATTGAATCATGATCGTCTCGGGCGTGTCGTCGACGCTTAAGAAACAATGGACAAAAACTTTTCCGTTTGCCGGGATGTCAAGTGGTGTCGCGCCAGAACTGTAAAAGTCCTGCTCGACTCCCTTGGCGGTTCGCGTGATTGCACGCTCGCCCGAAAACACTTGGCCATCGTCACGCGTCACAAACTTCGTAGGACCCCCGGACGTTTCAATTTTGGCCCCTTCGGGAAAGCCGTCTTCGAACCAGAGGGTGGTCACGATTTCTGGATCGGGACGCGGTTCCTGGGTGGCCGGGTCTTGATATTCAAAGGCGTCCAACTTCTGCTCGATCGCCGCTTTGACCGTGCCAAGTTCCTCAGCCAATCGGTCGATATCCCGTTGCTGGATTTCCGTATACAGCTTCAGGACCGGTGGCGTGTCGACTTGGTTACCGTCCATCGCCGGGTCGGCAGCACTGTGAAAGAACGCATACAGCGAGTAATAGTCGTGGGTCGAGATTGGATCGAATTTATGGTCATGACAAACCGCGCATCCGGCGGTCAACCCCATCCACACTTCGGCCATCGTTGTGGTCCGGTCGACGGCGTAGCGAAAGATCCATTCCTTGTCGATGCTTCCGCCTTCGCTGGTGGAAACGTTGCACCGATTAAAACCCGACGCAATCATTTGGTCGCGTGTGGGATCGTTCAAAAGATCGCCGGCGAGTTGCCAACGAGTGAAATCATCAAAATGAATGTTCTGGTTGAATGCCCGCACAACCCAGTCGCGATAGGGCCACATCGATCGCTCGTTATCCAAATGCAATCCGTGCGTGTCGGCATAGCGTGCCAAGTCCAGCCAGTATCTGGCCATGTGCTCCCCATACGTCACGCGATTGAATAACCCGTCGACCAGACGTTCGTAGGCGTCCTCGCGAGAATCATTTAAGAAGGCATTGATTTCCTGCGGCGTGGGAGGCAACCCCGTCAAATCCATCGTTACTCGGCGAATCAGCGTTCGACGATCTGCCCTTGGTGACAGGTCCAGTCCTGCCTCGTCAAGTTTTTCCTGGATAAAAGCGTCGATCGGATGGCGGCGTTTGTTGCTTGGGATCGTGGGACGCGATGGAGCAACGAATGACCAATGTTGTTGATACTCGCCGCCTGACTTGATCCACGATTCCAAGATGGATCGCTGCGATTGATCGATCGGCTTATTGAAAGACGGAGGCGGCATGACCGTGTCGGGATCGTCGCTGGTGATCCGCCGCCACAATTCGCTTGCGTCCACATCACCAGGAACGATCGCACCGCTTTGGACCGCACTTTCGGAATCGTCCAAACGCAAATCCGCTTCTCGTTTCTCTTCGTCTGGCCCATGACAGGCGAAGCAATGTTCCGACAGCACCGGGCGAACGTCTTGGGCGAACGAAATGGCCCCTTCGGCAGCACATCGCGGTGCAAAAGCAACCATGATTGCCAGGCCCGCGAGAACTCGCATGACCATGACACGTGAAGCCAAGCTGGACTGAAAAAAACGGTGCATCACGGTTCGTTGGGCAGATCGGAGGCGGGGATGACGATCAAACAGACGCGTTCTCTCGGGCAGGGGACTCGCAGTATACCGTGTCGCAGATGCCTTGCCCCACCACCGCCCGCCGGAGAGGGAAGGCTGAGCGTTCAATACGGCGACGCTTTGGTGCATCTTTCAACCCGACGTTGCGAAAATCGCAATGATTGCAATCCGCATGATGAATCCGCCAATCACCATCAGTACCGGAACCTTTAGTTCTTGAAAATTGAGTAGACCGTACACCACACAAACTGGTGAAATGACTATGCAACCAATTCCCCAAAGCGCTTCGCCGTCACTGAATGCCGCGACTGTGATCCAAAGCCAGCCAATGATGCCAATTCCAAGTGCAGCGATTGCGATGATGCTAAGCAAAGATTCCACTGGGTGTTTTCCTAAGTGTTTGAAATTTGTGTTTTGTCGTGAAAATTAACGTTCAGCCGACGATCGTCGTCGCTACCGGCTAATGTAATCGATCGGAATCGCCGCAAGACGAAAGCAGGATAGGAAAGCCGCGAATCACACGAATTAACACCAACACGAATAGAGACTTGACTTCGGATACGCGGTTAAATCTGTACTTTTGCGTGGCATTTTGATTTATTGCAAAGTGCGATTACGCACCACGCAACATTGGTTCGTGGTACAGTGGTGCCCTGGAAACAATGGCCCGGAAACAAACTGACAAAACATCGACTATTCGGAGACACCATGAACGCGCAAAAGACATCCCTGCATCCTGTTCCGATTCGACGCCGCCAGTTTCTTGCTGCTGCGGGCGCCGGGATCGTCGCTGCTCCGGCCATCGTCCGTGGTCAAAACCTGAACTCGCGGGTCCAGATCGCGGGGATCGGGTGCGAAGGCAAAGGGTGGTCGGACATCAGCGAAATGCACGGTCACGCGGCAACGCAATTGGTCGCGTTCTGTGACGTTGACCTGTCACGCACCGAAAAGGTCAGAACGTTGGCTGCCGACGCGCCGGTCTATCAAGATTACCGCGAAATGTTGGCTAAGCATGGTGACAAGATCGACGCCGTCACCGTCTCCACGCCCGATCACATGCACGCCTTTATCGGCCTGGATGCGATGCGGCAGGGGAAACACGTTTATTGCCAGAAACCACTCACCCACAACGTGTGGGAGGCCAGGCAGATGGCACTGCAGGCCAAAAAATCGGGTGTGATCACTCGGCTGGGCAATCAAATCCACTCGCACGAGTTCTACCGCACCGCGGTCGCTGCCGTTCAATCGGGCGTGATCGGCAAGGTCAAGGAAGTGCACAGTTGGTGTGCCGCTACCGGTCATGGAAAATCGTTTCATATCGATCGGCCTAAGACCCTGGAGCCGATCCCCAAGACATTGGATTGGAACCTTTGGTTGGGCGTCGCGCCGGAACGTCCCTACGGCGGATGGAAAATCTATCACCCCTGGGGCTGGCGCGATTGGCAAGACTTCGGCAACGGCGCCCTCGGAGACTTTGGATGTCATATCCTGGATCCGGTCTTTACGGCGCTGAAAATCAATGGCGCACCGATCGAATTGACGGCCGACCATACCGGTTTGAACGATGAAGTCTGGCCGGCACAAACAACGGTCAAATACACCTTGCCGGGAACGGAATTCACATCCAAAGACACTCTGCCGATTACCTGGTACGACGGCGGACGTTTGCCGGGAACCAAAGGCAACGGGCTTCCCGCCGATCAGGCTCTGCCACGCAGCGGATCGCTGTTCGTTGGCGACAAAGCCACGCTCGTCTTGCCGCATGTGGGCGCACCGAGTGTGTCGTCCGGTGAAAAGCTGGCGAAGGTTGAAGGCGCTAACCATTATCACGGCTGGGTCGACGGAATCTTGTCCGGTGAACAACCAAGCGATGGGTTTGACTATGGCGGACCGCTAACCGAAACCGTGTTGCTGGGTAACATTGCCGTCCGATATCGCGACACAACATTGCAGTGGGATGGGAATGCGATGCGGTTCACCAATCACGACACGGCGGGCCAGTGGCTGCGTCGCAAATATCGTGAAGGATGGGAGATTCAG
>JAGQPO010000718.1 GCA_020426665.1 Planctomycetales bacterium | reverse complement strand
TGGCAAAGCGCTTCAACGACCCCATCCAGATTGCATTCGTTTATTTGGTCAAGAATCGGTTCAAAAACCCGGATCTGAGCAAGACACCAAGCACCGGCAAAGGCCATGAAGCGGTCGCCTTCCTGAAGCAAAGGCACCGCGAACTCGACGCAATGTTCACCGCCAACGAGCAGCCCCTGGAGATGTGCGTCGATCCGATCATCCAGCTCTAACAGTTCCCGAACGCTGTAATCAGGCGAACGAATCGCTTCCGTTCGTTGGGACCACAAAAATTCGATTTCCTCAAGATGTTCAGTGAGGATATCAAGGATGATCGCCATTCGGATTACTCCCCAAGGGGCGAACGAATATCAGTTGATCGCAACCGTCCCACCCTTGATACGATGTGAGCGTTTGGCGCGTGCGAGTATGTCAATTCCCTTGATCAATATCTTGCCTTCTTTAGTAATTTTAATCGTTGTGTCACCGCATCGCAACGAAAGGGACTTCCCAGCTTCAACAACGACGTGATCGGAAAGATTCGTTTCTTCCTCTTGAAATTCGGCTGATGTGGCAGGCTTGTACCGTCTTTTAAGGCCGAGTACGCAGCTTCTCTCGCCCGGTATTCCGACGTGAACCAGGACTTCATCTCCGACGCGGAAAACCGGGCAATCGCTTTCCGTCGACTGCAAGAAATCACAAGCCATCAAACTGTCGTCAGCACCGTTGGTTTGAACAAGAATGTCTCCATCGGGTGTGAATGCGACAACGCGACCGGCGCGCAGACCCGTCGCACCAACCTGCGGTACCGGAACGTCGTCGACCGTAGGAAACGCTTGGTCATTGGATTTTGAATTAATCGATGACACCGATACTCTCCGTGTCGCTAGGGCTTGTAGTCTTCAGGTTTAAAAAACTGCACACCCGTAATGCCGGCATCTAAAATCGCAGTTTTGACTTTCTCGTGCACCAAAATAATTTGGTCATATTCATGCAGTCGGAGCATTAGAAGTTCTTCGATTTTCGATTCGTCAATCCCGAGTTTATTGATCATCAGAATCTCCGTCGGATCCGAAGGCATATACATAAAGTCGGAAGTCGATTCATCGATGCATGCAACTCTGCCCACGATATTAGCGATGCGATAGTCAGTGAGGTCTCTATTTTCAGCTGCGAAATGGATGACACAGTCGAAAAACTGCAAGTTATCAACGCCCACCGATGCGAGCACGTCACGCAGTTTTGACGAGAACAGGAGTCCAGTAGTCGCATTGGCAACGATATTCTCAGTGAGTACGTTTCCGGAGTCCGCATCGATATCGATTTCAATAAGAGGCACGTCTTCCGTAATCGCCGATCCGTCATCGAACCTCAGATTGAGATCCGAAATAACTGCAGGGCGTCGGCTGACCGTCACCTCTTCTTCTGCTACGCGCCGATTCGTCCAAACCCAATACATGTTGATTTCCAGATATACGAAAGTATCACGATATTGACTGCAGATCGCGTCACGTTGGGGGCGTTAGATTTTGGCGTTCGAAACTTTCTTTTCTTTCCCGATCCGCCTTTTCCTTTCCTCGAAGATACCACTCCCAGTATAGCAGTTTTGTAAAACAAACAGCTGAAATCGCGTTAAGGTTTTGAATCAATCCCTGTTGTGGCGAAGTATCGCAATTTGAGTCGCGCTGGCAATACGTAATGCATTTCTTCTCCAAGTTAAGTAACAGTGGCTCGATATGATCGTTATACACTGCATTGGGGTGTGACCCTCGGTGGCACTGCAGGTCATGTCGAAAAATGTCGTAGGCGTAGCTCGGAAAACACGAACCGTTGTTGAGATGGTTGGCATCGTATCCGATCAGCTTCGCGTCATGCGCCAGATCGGGCACCTTCCCGAAAAGGTTGATCGAAATCAGGTGGTGTTTTTGCGTGTGGTAATTGGGGTCAACCATGTTTGCAGCCGTGACGGCATATTGGGCGCTTTTTGTTTCCGCTCGATAATCTTTGAGTTCAGCTCGTTTACCGGTGTTGCCGGCGTTACCGCTCATGACCCACGGCTCATGCTCTCCCCACTTACTGGCGTAGTTGCTACTTCGTTCTACCGTCCCGTTGTTCGGGTAGTTAATTTTTTTGCTGTGATCTTTCTCGCACTTTTTCCAATCACAATCGTGCTTTTGATCATTCGACGGAATGCTCGGCGCGTCGGCTCCCCCAGTATTCATAGCGAGATCCTTACATTGCGATGTTTTTCTTGTTGTGCCACAGCGGATCACCAAGCCGCCCTACGTTCTTACCCTCAACCTTTACGTCAAATGAATACATCAACAGCTCGCATTCTTGCTTGAATACATTGCTCTTTACGCCTCCCACCGTGCCAGGCTCATCACCGGTGCTCATCATATATTTCGCACCCTTGTTCAGGATCATTTGACCGTCCGCTTTGACTTTCTTGCTGCCGCTGGTGGTATCGGCAGCCTTGCCAAGATTCGGATACGGAATGGGGACAGGCCCACCGGGCGTTGGGGTCTTGCAAACATCGGGGAAGGCAAAATTGATGGTGCCAGAGCCCTTGTGAATCACTCCACGGCAATTTGCGAATACAGTTTGTGGCATGGTTCTTAGCTCTCCTGTTGCGATGGATTTTTCAGAGTGCATGCGCCACGTAGCGGGCCATCAGAGGCGCACCAGACAAGATGTTCTCCCGCAGCTTTGCCTGTCGAAAAGGCGAAAGCCGACAGCGCAATCATAATCGCACCACTTGCGGCACCTGTGTCACCAAAGTGCTCGGCCGGGTGGTGCACGCCATGTTCGCGAAGGAAGGAATCTGAGTGTCGCAAAAATGCGATGCTCCACTCTTTCGCCCAAAAATGCTCGCCGTTGAAGCTGAGGAATACCTGATTAACTTGTTGAGAATTTGCGAGAGCTTGGGAAATGGCCTCGGACGATCCTTCGCCCAAACAAGGGTCTTCGCTCGTCAGATGGCCTGGTTCTTGTGCCACGCCGACCGCATTGATCTCCGCAAGTGGCGACACGTTCATTGATCCCATCCGTGACGGATCAACACAAACGATCATGCCGACACCTTCACCGGGGATCATCCCGTCGGCTGCACCTTCGGTCAACAGCCGGTGCTGCGTACCCAAATGACTCAAGATGAACGGATCGTGATATGAGTCGATTCCACCAACGATGGCAATCGCGTTTGGCGAAGACTGTAAAAGTGCTTGTGCGGCAAGCAACGCTTCGAATATTGACGCTCGACCGCCCGAAAAGACGTTTGTCGAGTCCAATCTGAGCTTCGCTTCAGAATTACGGATGGCATTGCGGATAAGCATCGTCGGGTCTGACTGACGATTGCCCATCGGCTCAGGCATTGCAAAGAACCCATGCAAGGGTCCCTCAAGGCCAGTCAACTTTTCCCCCACAACGTTGAAGACAATCGACCCCATCCGAATCAATCGTTGCGCATGCTGGGTTAGTGATTTGTCATCTGCAATCTCTTTGATTAACAGCGGCAGGGCATCGTTTGCGAGACGCCCCATCTTGATCGGATTGCCATTAGGGGCGACCCAACTCGTTTCCTCAACGCGCGCAATTCCAGCTGCAACTGACGTCGCAGCTTGTTCAATACATAACCCGACCGGACAAGCGACGTCGGCTGCGATGATTGACATGGCCATAGTCAAACCTGCGTTCTCGATGGCTGCAGCTCTTCGATCGCAATCCAATTCAATTTCGTAGCTTGCTTGGAGCAAGGGACAGATGCCCGCCAAACGATTGCGTACTCGCGTTTGGTTGTATCAATCAGCAATGTTTCAAGGCGATGTTCCGCTTCCGCCTCCTGTCCAGCAAGGTGATATCGGATTCTGAATTGCTTCAGTGGCAACGCAAACCGAATCGTCTGCTCAGGGTGTACGCCACTAACCGATACGATTTCGCCCCCCTGCAAATGTCGGTCACAGACCAAATCTGGATGGGCAGCGTTTAGGTGACTCGGATTAAAATCCGATGGCAGGAAGGGAGACCTTTTCTTTTCCCAAGTCTCGTCATAGGTGCCTGCAAGCGAGGATCTGGGTAACCAATGAGCGGCGATCGCACCGAACCCCGCGGGTGTCGGTCGCTCAGACCAGCGTTTAAGTTCTTGGCCGGGAACTTCGAGATTGGGAAGTGGTGAACCTTCCGATTTTTCACTTTTATCTGACGCGAGAAACCCTCTCCCGACTGGATTCCTTTCATCCCAATCCTCGCGACCATCGGGATGAACATCGACGCCACCAAAAGCGAGTTCATAGACCAGCGGCATTGAAACGAATTCTGCCGGAGGAGAGGGAGAGATTCCACCCCGCCCTTTCTGCCATACCCGGTCGCCGATAACCCTAACCGTCTTGCTGGTTTCGCCAACATCTAATTTGACATCGAGCTGCGCCGTAGGGTAGGCCCCCGGAGCGAACGCGGTGCCGTTGAGAATCACATCGGTAGATGGCTTGCATAAAGTCATGTCGGCCGGATACTTGACACTGGTCGTCATCGGGTCGCCCCAGTGTTCATCGGCGTAAAGAATCGGCAACTGTTCTTCGGCAACCTGTTCGGGATGGTCGATTTGCAACGTCGCCTTGATAACGATGTAGGCCGTTTCAACGCCGTTCTGATCGAACAACACGCTGAGCCCAGCCTCGTAATCGGTTTGATTGTCAATTTGTAACATGGCTATCTATCAATCTCGCAGTGTCGATTAATTTTCTGCGATTTTACTGCCTTTGAGGGTCATTTTCCCGCTGGCTTTCGCGGTTATCTTTCCGCTGCCGGTTATCGTGATGTCTTTCCCTGATATCTTAATCGTCCCATCTTTCTTCATTTCGATCGAAGCTTTGCCTGTCTTCAACGTGATCGAATCGCCAGCATTGATCAGAATGGTTTTCCCCGCGTCCAAAGCGGCGCTTTTCCCAACTCCAATGGTCTGATTGCCGTCGATTGAGATATTTTCGTCCTTGCTGACGCTTCGAGATCTTTCGCCTTTGACGCTAAGTGTTTCGTTCTTGGCAGTCGTTTCCGTTCGTTTTCCATCGATGACAAGCGTATGGTCTTTCGAAATCGTCTCGCGCCGATTGCCTTTCACACTCAGCTGTTCCTCGGCGTGAACCGTCTCAGTCCGACTGCCGTGAATCGTGATCGTTTCATTTTTCTGCACTACCTCCGTTCGATTCCCCTTTACTTCCGTGTCTTCGTCGCGATCAATCGTCTTTTTGCGGTCTCGGCCGACCCAATGCGTTTCGTCGTTTTCGACTTCGATGTCCTGGTTCTTTTCGGCGTGAATCCAGACCTGCTCTTCACCTTTTAGATCCTCGAAGCGGATTGCATTGGCGTTGTCCTTTCCTCCGCCCTTGCTGCTTCGTGACAGGTAGCCGCTTTGTGTTTTGTTTGCCGGCAACTGCCATGGCGGCATGTTTTGAGCGTGATAAACGCGACCTGTGATCAACGGACGATCGGGGTCACCCTCCAGGAAGCTGACAACCACTTCTTCGTCGATTCTGGGAATGTCGATGCCACCGAACCCCGAACCGGCATGCACTTGGGAAACACGAATCCAGCAACTGCTCTTGTCGTCTTTTTGTCCGTATCGATCCCAATGGAACTGGCACTTCACCCGACCGTATTCATCTGGATAGATCTCTTCACCCGCGGGACCGGTGATGATCGCCGTTTGAACCCCGCTGATGATCGGCTTGGCGGTTGAACGTGTAGTTCGAAAGACTCTTGACGATGGAAGGCAGGTGATTGAATTGCGATAAATGAATCCGCCTTGAGAGCCGGTTTCATACGCCATCGGTTCGCTTCCCGAATGCTGGATCGCCGTGATGACCACTTCGGCACCTTCTTCGTCGCTGTCGCGGTGCTGATCAACGGTAAACCGGCCGCCGGTCTGGAATGTCTTGCAAAGACTAGTGGCGGAAACGATGTCATGGCGAGTCTCTTCGGCTTCAATCCTCAACCGAGTTTCTCCGCCGCCAACCCCTTTGTCCGGGTACTCACCTGGATAATCGTAGATTTCAAAATTGCTGATGTCTGGAAGATCGACGACGGTTCCCGTGTCGGTCTGTAAGTTATCGGTCGGCGTTTTAAAGTTGTAATCGCGTTGGGCCCATTTGCCGGGCACAAACTGGAACCTTCGCTCCCAACTGGTCAAGTGGTCGTCCATCGCCCGCGAGCCGATATCATCGGGGAAATCAACGTTGGACTCCGGCAAGGTGTAATAGCCGTCCTTGTGGTCGGTGATCACCATTTTGTGAGCACCTTCGGAGTGCTGGAAATAATAGAACATGCCTTCTTGTTCCATCAGTCGCGAAATGAAGTTAAAGTCCGTTTCGCGATATTGAACACAATACTCCCAATCCTTGTGTTCGAGTTGGAAGTTGGGCATGTAGTCGGCAAAACCATATTCGCCAAAAACTTCGTCGATGATGTCCGGGACCTTGGTGTCCTGGAAGATCTTGCAGTCGCTGGTCTGGGTCAAAAACCATAACCAGGGAACAACTTCGACGCGGTAATTGCGACGATCCTTGCCATCGATATCGCCTCTGGAAAGACTGCTGACAAACCCGTGCCAGTGCCGGCGAGAATTGTCGGCCAGCTCGATGCTCCAACCGATCGGCGTCCCGACAATGTCCTGGGGTTTAATAGCGGGGTCGTCACTGATCATTTCCAATTGGTAATGAAACAGTCGCCCCATTTCCTCGGTGCCGGTAAAAGACGTGAGCAACAGCACATCTTCACCGAGAACCGTGTTCAGATTCAAAAGACGGTTTTGTTGTTGAAGTGCCATTGACCGGACTTATTTGTATTGGATGTTCTGAATGTTTGGAGTGGCGGAACTCGCCGAGAGTTTCGCCGAGTCGGGAAATGCTGGAAACGATTTCGACATGCGCCGCAACATGGCAGCGTAAACAGGCCTGAATCAACGGCCGCCCGAGACGCCGTCTAACGCAAATCAGCCCGTCCGCCAAGCGTGGCGAACGGACCGTCGCGTTTAGGGCGTTCACGAGGCCGATCAGTTCTCGCCTTCTTCGACCTTCCAGGTGTACTCGATGTTGCCCTTCTTCTTGCCCTTTGAATCGTTTTCGGTGTAGGTCACCTTGATCTCTTCAAAGTTGAGCGAGAAGTCTTCCATCGGTACCGATTCGCTTTGACCGGCACCGCTGATGTTGTAGCTGGTCACAAGTACATTTGTCAGTTCGTAGCGGTAGTATGTCACACGCCCCGCGTCGGTGTACGAAGCGGTCACGTCGATTTCGACTTTGGGATAAACTTTGCCCTTGCAGACCGACTCGGCAATTTTGGGACTTGCTTTGTCCAGTTCTTTGCTGCAGGAAAGGTCTTCCATGATCACGTCACCGCGGCGACGTGTCGCTCCGGTCGCTGAACCGCCGGGCTGGTGTACGGCTTGGCCGAACGACGCCAGGTCGCTCCATCCCTTGTGGTCCTTGTCTTTGCATTCGCCATCGACGCCATCAAATTTGATGTAAGCAGCCATTGTTTTTTCCTTGAAGATAGGAAGGTCAGAAAGTGGTAGTGATTTGCTTGGGCGAATGGTCTCGCCGCGATGCACACTACCGTTCTCGAACCGTCATCTGATTTGTTGCGTGTATCCCCAAAGATTTTTCTGGAAACTTGTTTTCCTCGTAATTCACGGAAAAAACGGCGATCTACCCACGGAAACTTGTTCACAACGCATCATCGCCCGACGCCTCCGCCTAATAATCGCCGACCGACGTGCGTATTCATCCCAGACTTGGAATCTAACCCGCTGGCCGGATTGACCGCCGGTCTGTGGGCAGACCAGACGTTTTGACCATTCTAGGAGATCTTGACATGTGTTGCTTTTCCGGGCCGGTGCGTTCAGTAAGTTTGACTCGGATTTTCGGGCGTCCGTCGCATCGTGGCAGTCAATTCATTGCATATCAAATGAAGTACGATTCGGATGCAAAGAACGCGATGATCTTGCCGCTGCCAACGCCGCGGCAAGGCAGTGAGGATGCGGTGCGATTCGTTGACCTGTCCAAATACGATTCCTTTTTCAAAGATCTCAATCGTGGTTTCCCCATCCCGAAGGTGCTCAACGCGATCGCCCCTCCAAGTCCAAGCCGAGCCGGTTTCATCGATTCACGCCTTGTGGTGCATCGGGTCGGCAGCTTCGACGCGTCGTTTGTGCCGTCCATGGACGACTTCGATCGCCTGGATCCAAGATTCACGATCCCCAAGGACGTGTGGTCCAAGTTGCCCGAGTACAAGGACTGGGGATTTGCCGTTTTTCAACTTCATGAATTGTCCGGTGAACCGCATCCGATGGCATTTGAGTTTAAGACGCGAATGCCGGACAAGGTCTTTTTCCCAACCGTCCACATTCATGACGGGCAAGTTCATGCGACCGAATATTTTGATCACGCTCTGTACTTGCAACATCCTGAACTAGACGCCGACGTAGGAGCTGCAACGGGAATTCCAGACCCGCGACGTCGATTGATTCGATCAACCGACATCGCATCGACATTCGTGGACGTTGAAAAAGCCAAAGGAATTGTCGATGGAAACCTGCTGGTGCACAAGAAGCTCCTAAAAGGCAACTTGGCGAACAAAGACGTTTGGATCGCCGCGAAAAGCGATTCTTCAACCAAGAAATACGGTAGCCTGAAAACCCTTCTGCCGCTGGGAATCCTCGCGCCGGTAACCTGGATTATCCGCCGTCGCCAACTTCTGCAATAAACCTAACGCCTTGTTCCAATTCGATTCTACCGTAGCGGAACTCGTCAAGAGTTTTGTGGTGGAGTCAGGAATCACCGAAAGCCTTGACGGCTATCGCTACCAAGCGAAACCCTAAGTCTCCGTTGGAACAAAGATCGGCAATCATCGTGCCAACGGCTTAATTCTTATCGGTGCCCACGGAGGCTTGATCCTTTAGCTCCTTGAGTTCGGATTCCAGTTTTTCCGTCGCACGTTTCATGTCGGTCACCATCTTGCGAAGCTCGATGATTTCCGACGCAACCATTGGTTTGGAATCATTCAATTCGCCGATCGCCCTTTTGGCCGCGTTGGCGACGCGTTGGTCGCCGGATTGGGTAAAAGAATCGATAATCGATTCGGCACGTTTGTCACCTAGTTTTCCCAAGGCATCCAGTGCGGATGCCTTTACTGATGAACGAAGATCGCCGGTTTGTGCACTCAGAAACTCGAAAACGTCTGTTTTGTCATCCAGCGTTTTTGCGGTCTTAGCCAATGTCACCAATCCCCGGCCAAAATCGCGAGAACTGAAATCCTGGTGTCGTTTCTGCAAAACGGACAACAAAGGCGCCGTCAATTCAGGCACATTCAGTTTGCCGATGGCCGAAATTGCTGCGCCGGCGATCTCATTGTCAAACGATTCGGACTCCAGCAAGTTCATCAGCATCTCCTGCGACGAGGCGCCATGAAAACGCCCAAGGACGTCGACTGCGGCAACCAGAATCGCGGGGTTGGATTCGGACTGCAAAACCTCAATCGCCGTTTCAAGCGTCTGGGGGTCAAAACGCTTTAGCATCCGTCTGACGACTTCGATGCGTACGCGGGCGTCGGTCTGGCTTTTCCAGCTGTCCTGCAGAATCCTGATGGACTCATCATTGTCGTGTTTGCCGAGTGCCGTTGCGGCGGCGATTCGAACGCCAAAAAAGGGGTCGTTGTTCAACCGTTCGGCAAGCAACTCGGCAGATTCGTGAGTCTTTCGATCGCCCAACGCAACACAGGCCAGCAATCGCCCGATCATGTCGTCCGCGTTTTTGATCTGCGGCTTCAACAAGTCGTTGGGTTTGTCAAAGGAGATGGTGGCCAGCACCGTGTACTCGGGGTCAAACCGAACGATCGTGGGTTTTTCCGATAACGGAACATAAAAATCTTCTTCGACTTCGGTGACTTCGATCTCGTGATCGACCGATTCATCGCCGACACGAAATCGAAGCTTGGTCGGAAATTGATACAGCACGACATCGTCTGACAGCGGTTGGGTCTGTTTGATGGTGACTTTGGCCAACTTTTCTTTCGGCATCCACTTGTACGTGATCTTCAGATCCGGGTGCCTGGGGTGATAAAGCCATTGATCGAAAAAACGGTCCATTGGTCGCCCGCTGTGCGTTTCGATGACTTGTCTAAGGTCATCCGAAACGACACTCGTCAGCGCGTGCTGCTGCAGGTAGGACTGGATGCACTTGCGATACAAATCAGGCCCCAATTGACTGCGCAACATGTGCAACACCCAACTTCCCTTGGGGTACGATCGGTAATCAAATTGTTGCATCGCATTTTTGTAGCCGTTGTAGACGATCGGCTTGCTGTCTTTGTCTTGAGTCAATATTTGGTCTGTCGCGTCCTTGTACAAACCGTACAGCATCGCGTCTTGGCCAAACTTGTGACCTTCAAACAGATGCGTGTAATACGTTGCGAATCCTTCGTTCAGCCACAGATGGCTCCAATCTTTGCAGGTCACATAATCGCCGAACCATTGGTGCGCCATTTCATGCGCATCCAACCGCCGCGTCGTACGAATATTTTCCGTTGCCTTTGAGAAGATAGTGCCGTGCGTCAATGTTGTCAGCGTCGTGTTCTCCATACCGCCGGCGGTGAAGTCACGAATCGTCACTTGGTCGTATTTGACCCAGGGAAAATCAATCCCAATCTCTTGCTCGAAAAACGCCATGATTTCAGGTGTGTCGCGAAACGAATTCTCCGCGTATTTAGACAACGTCGGTTGTGTGTAAAAACCGAGTGGAATGTCGCGATGCCGCTTCTCCAGTTTTTCCAGATGACCGGCGACCAGACAGATCAAGTAATTTGCATGTGGTTTTTCTTGCAACCAATGAACCGCTTTCAATCCGTTTGAATCGATTTGCTCCCCCAACCGCTTGCCATTGCTAAGGACTCGCATTTCTTTTGGAACGTGGCAAATCACTTCGGTGGATGAACGCTCGTTGGGATAATCAAAGCACGGGAACCAATGTCTCGCTTCGTGAGTTTCCCCCTGAGTCCAAATGTGCGTGTCCTCCTTTGGGTACCCCATTTCGGCTGTACGAAAGTAAAGCCCCGCGTTGGGTTGGGCCGAGTAATGGATCTCCACTGTGAATTCCGTCCCAATCGGAACGGCGTCGGCGAAGGCCACCTGCAAGGCGTCCCGGCTGGAAACAAAGTCGGAAACCGCGATCTGGTTGCAAACCACTTTTTGAACTTGCAGATCGATTGCGTCGAGTCGAAGAATCTCAACGGGTTTGGAGATCGGTTTCGCCGTGATCGATGCCACCCCAGAGACGGTTCTGGCGTCAAAGTCTGGCGTCACATCTAGTTTGATATGCAGCACGTCGACCTGGCGATCCGGTGCGTATTGATACTTGCCCTCCAATTCCATTCCTAACGGCATCAGGTGTGATCCGCCGTCGCGACAATATCGACAAATCGCCTCTTCGGACGCCGCATTTGGAACCAGGGCGATCAGGGGCAGAAGGCCCAGACAAATTCGTTGCAGAAATTTCATGTTGATTGATCAAAAATGTTCGCGGGGCACCTGAGACGGGCGACGGCCATCGATCAAAAGGCCTGCGATCAAAAGGGGCGTCAATGTCGTCGACCGATCGCACACTATCTTAACTGACGCGGGCCCCAAAGACACGACCCGACAACGGTTCCCGCCCGCTCGATCGCCGGGTCAATATCGCTGATCCGAACGCGGTTCGCGATCATGGTACAGATGTGGGCGATCACGCTGGCAACCACTCCAACAGCCGCAGCGTACTTCTTTTAACGTTCGAAGAAAGCACAACACCGACACCCCACATTTGGAGCGGGCCGCCCGACGGAAGTTCGGTCAACCAATCGGCCAACTGAAACAACGTGTCGTTACGTCCCATTGGCCTGTGCACCCAGGATGGAGGGCTACTGGCCGGGAAGATTACGCTGGTGCTTGGGTGTTTCAGCAGGCGGCAGTTCCGCGTCGTACTCCTCTTGGTATCGACGACGTTCCACGGGAGTCGCGTAGTAGCGCAACCAAGTCTCGGTGTCTTCGACGCACATCCATTCCAGTGCTTTGCCCGGAACTTCAACCTTCTTTTCACAGCAAGGTAAGATGTCACGATAGATGATCGTGTACAACTCGCGATCACTCAGGTGATCGGTGCAACGCAAAATAATGTTCTTGCTGCACAGTTTCTCGATCGTCTTTTTCAATCGATGCGCCAACTGCGAGTCTCCCAGTGCGTCTGGCGGCAACAGGTGCAAAGGCGGCGAAAACCAGTCTGAGATCGGCAGGGCGGGTGCCCGCTCCCAAGCCAACATCGACGCCAGGTACTCGTTCTCCGCTTGCAGCGACATACGCTTTGTCGATGACTCGATCGATTCGTCGCGGTACGGCTCCAGTTCATCCCTCAGCCGCGCATTAGCCAACATCAGTTCGACTTCGTCGATCGCTTGTCGGCGTGTTTCTCGCATGTCCATCTAAACCGCTTGGCAGGGGGGGTCGGTTGGGATTTGGAAAGTTCGGTATCAATTGGTGCCGCGAATCCCGCTCGGGACCTCGAATCGTGACGCAAAGCGTTTCGGAGCGACGCAAGTGATGTTATCTGTCGAATTCAAACGCTCAACTTGCAACTGGAGCAAATCTGCAGTTTCAATTCATTTTCGCCGCATCGGGCTTGGCGTGATCGTTACGAACGGAATGGCTTATCACCGTTTGCCGTCAATTCCCGATGTGGCCGGTCAGCTCGCGGTACAGATCCGCATGAGAATCGACCATTTGCCGAACCGAAAACTCCGTAGCGATTCGGTTTTTGGCTGCATCAGCAAGGTTGTTGGCGACTTCCGCGTTGGCCAGCAGGTCCAACGTTTCCCTTGCCATTGCGGCCCGATCGCCCAGTGGTACCAGACGCCCGGTTACGCCGTCGATGACTAAATCGCGATTGCCCGGAATATCCGTCGCAATCACCGGGACTCCCGCTTGCATGGCTTCGATCACCGCATTGCTTTGCCCTTCATATTCGCTGCCGATCCAGAACATATCAGCGTGCGGTAACAGATCGGCGACATCATTCCGCTGACCGACGAAAGCGACATGCTTGGGGATCGTTACGGAGTCACGAAACCGCAACAGGTCTGCTTTCTGCGGGCCGTCTCCGATGATCACCAGCGTCGTGTCGTCGCGCGTGCATGCAACTAATTCGGCGGCCCAAATCAAATCGCGATAGCGTTTCTGGGGCCATAGACGTCCGACACTGATCAAAAGTTTGCGCTCGTTTGCAACGCCCAATCGCCCAAACGCCTCTTCGCGTGAAATACCGGACGATGTCGGGGCAGGAATGCCGTTGGGAATCACGTGAAACAATTCGCCGTCGATGCCGTGGGCTGCGTAGAACTCCCGGACGGCTGGGCTGTTTGTTGTGATCGCCGTCGACCGTTTGGCGAAATAGCGGTCAATCACAAAATGCCACCACGATTTCCACGGATCGACACAACGTTCGCTGGCGATGACCGTCGGCACTTTGGCCCAGCAGGCCGCCGCGCGTCCGAAACTGTTCGCCGCGAACAACCAGGTGTGAACGATATCCGGCGAGAATTCCACGAGTTTGCGTTTTAATCGCAACAGCGCCGTGGGGTCCGCTTTGAATTGTTTTCCGATCACAGTGACAGGGATGTTTGCTTGCCGCAACGTTTCGCTGCGCGGTCCGTCACGTGTCAGCAGGAACACATGAACGTCAAATTGGTCCTTCGGCAGATGGATTGCCAACAACGCCAGCTGTTTTTCGGCGCCGCCCTGATCCATCGTCGGTATGATCAATGCAAGCCGTAATTTCATTGCGCGGTTTCCGTCGAAGGCGACTGTTGGTTGTTCGGCGCCGAGAAATCTACTAGATGACGAAACAGCCGGACGTATTGCTGGATCGATTCGCTTCCGGATCGGGTCTGTTGAAAGATTCGTCTTAGCTGTTGGGCACGTTGACGAGCCGTTTCCAAGTCGCTGGTGATTTGCTGGATCGCGAAACGCAGCGTTTTCGGTCGCCCCGGGTCGAACCACCAAACCCCCTGTCCCGTTGATTGGATCGGCAGCGTTTGTTCGGGCAGCGTTTGTTCGGGCAGCGGTCCACCGCCCTGTGGGTTCCCCGCGGTCACTGCATCCGCTAGCCGCTCAATGATACGCTCGCGCACCTGGGCATCAGAGATCGCAAAAAACTGGCGTGCGGTCGGTGTATTGGCAACGATCAATGGTAGAGCAGCTGCGATGGCGGTAGGAATTTGGTGCTCGAAACCCTCGTCGCCGATATGGACCATCAAATCGGCGGCGGCAAAAACGTCATCGGAGATTGCAAATGACCCGGGCATGGCAACCGATTGACGTAAACCGTCGGCTTTCAATCGTTCGTAGATAGAGTCGCGAAGCGGTCCGTCACCGACAAACCAAAAGTGAAGCGTGTTGATCTTTTGTGAAAGTGCGAATGCGGAATCGACCAAGGTCGTGACGCCGGAATCCTTTCGCAGCCCTTCGACGGATAAGACGACGGCACAATGATCGGGAACATACAGGTCTCCGTTAATGCGGGCCATCGCGCGACGCAAACGTGATTGATTGGACAGGCCTTGATCAAGGGCTGGGCCGACGCCGATTGGAATTCGATGTGAGGTAAGTGGTTTACCTCCCATCGCGATCCAGTTGCGATGGTTCGCGGCATTGCCCAGTACAACGGCGTCGGCATCCATTGCCGCAGATCGGCATCGTTTTCCGGCCCGGCTTTGCATAAAGAATTCGATGTCGCTGCAGCTTCCGTTTCCACCGATTCGAACCACGACAGGAACGCCACACTGACGCGCGGCTTCGACCGTCGCGATCGATTCTTCTCGAGCGGCGTCACAAAAAAACAGGTCACACGACAGCGGATTTTTCGCCAGCCATTCGCGCAGGTATCGAATGTAACGTGACGAAGATCGATCGCCGCGCGCCGTCCATCCGGATCGAAACATCCGCACAGGCCGATACACGCCGATCTCCCGAAACGCAAATTGATCTGCCCACGCCGTTGAATACTTTGGCGTGACCACCGACACGTGTAATCCGGCCAGTTTTAGTCCGGTTGCCAGTTCGACGAGGTGGCCACCGGCGTCGACCGCACCGTGTGGCCAAAAATGACGGCCGACAAGCATGACCCGAAGTGGACGTCCCAAATCATTCACTGTTTCGATTTGTGCTCAGTCGCCTTGATTTCATCAACCTCCAAGACGGCCAAGTATGGAAGGTTGCGATACATGTCCATGTAGTCCAAGCCGTAACCCACGACAAACTCATCGGGAATCTCGAAGCCGACAAAATCAGGACGCAGCGAAACGGCGTGTTGTCGATGCTTGTGCAGCAGCACGGCCGTCTTGGTCGACTTCGCCCCCAAACCCCTGATCAATCCGGTCAGGTGATCGAGCGTTCGGCCGGTGTCAAAAATATCGTCCACCAATAAGACGTCGCGACCTTTTACATCGATCAACATGTTGGAATTGACCGCCAATTCACCCGACTCGGTGCCTCCACGATAACTCGACGCCTGGATAACGCCAACTCTTTGTGGCATCGACAGCCGGCGAATCAGATCCGCAAACAGGACTAAACTGCCGGTCATCACCGCGATCACCGTCAGCGGCCGCTTGGAGCCGTAGAACCGGTCAATTTCCGTCGCCAATCGCTCGACCCCGGCCTGTAATTGGTCTTCATCTAGCAAAATACGCATCCGTTTAGCGCTAATTAAGTAAGCGCTCTCCTGACGACAAAAGTTGTTGGTCGCCGATCCGAATCAGGGCTGGCAACCCAAATGTTGCAAAACGCTGGCTTTCCAATGGCAAATTGGGCGATTTGGGGCTTCGGTGCGATGGCGGACGATGAAATCGGGATCATCGACCTGCAAACGCCGATGAACGATACACCGGTGGATGACATATGCCCACGGGACATTCGGTGTGGTGCGAATCACAAGCTCCCACTGTTTTTCTGAACGCATTTTCGACAGACCCAGCGAATGACCAATTCTCAACGTTTGGCGACCGTCCGTGACCACCTGCTGAGGTGGCTGCATGAAAATGTCTCTCCGAAACAATCGGAATCCGGCACCGAATTGACGCTCACTGGGGATCTCGCAGGTGATCAAATTGCGGATCAAACTGCGGAAGTCGCGGAAGATCTGAGCGGGGAAACGGAAACGGTCCAGGAAAGCGGTGAAAGCACTTCAACGGAATCGGCCGCTGAAAGGCCAGAAGATGCCGTTAGAATCAGCTCGGAATCCATTCTCATCCGCGACGGTTTTTACGCCGGACGCAAATTTGAAGCCGAGGCCGAGGGTGAAACCTTTCGCGCGACCTGGTTCATGGAGCCGGACGAGCTGAAAATCCACGCCCGCGGCGGAACACTGCTGGCGGTCTTTCAAGGCGACGAAATTTCGTCGGACCTACGCGATGATGACGTACGCGATGATTTCGACCAGGCCCGGCGCGGCCCGATCAGCATCCCGATGCCCGCCGCAGGCGATGCCTCGACGCCCCAATCGGATGTCGATTCCGACGACGACCGAATTCAGAAGGCTGCTTAAGGCTTTTTCCGGAATCCACCGCGATCCAGCACTACTTGGTGCTGATCGGCCTTTTGGTTAGATCCGTGATTTCGCGGATGAAATCGTCCGCCGAGTGGAATTCTTGATAAACGCTTGCAAAGCGAATGTAGGCGACCTCGTCCAGCTTTGCCAAATGGCTCATGACGATTTCGCCGACTTCCTTGGCGGGGATTTCGGTTTCGTAATCGTTATAGATTTGGGTTTCAATCCTCTGGACCATCTGTTCGATGGTATCGCTGGGCACCGACCGTTTGGAACAGGCCCGCTCGA
>JAGQPO010000717.1 GCA_020426665.1 Planctomycetales bacterium | reverse complement strand
TGTGACAAGCCGGCGAGTGAAAGGATAAACAAAACCGCAGCGACAATGTATGCGACCGTCGCCAATGATTGGTCCAGCGAGATCGTTGCCGCGCCAATCGGTAATAACTTCATCAATGCCATGTCGTTCACGTTAGGGATCAATCAGTCGTCTAAAAATAACAGCGAAGCAAGGGGGTGCAGGCAGGTGATTGTCACTTGCGGAACATTTTCAGCATTCGGTGCGTGACCAGGAATCCGCCGGCGATATTGATCGTCGCAACGAAAATGGCCAATGCCCCCAACCACATCGCGATGTTGTTTGTCGCGCCGACTTGAACCATCCCGCCCACGATAATGATCCCGCTGATCGCATTGGTCACACTCATCAGCGGCGTATGTAGTGACGCGGTCACGTTCCAAATGACTTGCCAGCCGACGATGCACGCAAGAACGAAGACCGTAAAGTCCATGATAAAACTCTGGTCACGCGTTGACGCGATCCCGATCAACAACAGCACTGCGATCGCCAACAGTACGGCGTCAAAGAGTCCGAACGTTTTTTGGACAACGGCGACCGGCGCAGCTTTTGCCGGGGACGTCTCGCTCGGTGCTGCCGAAACGGAAACCGGCGGCGGGGGCCAGGTGATTTGGCCGTCGTGAACAACGGTCGCACTACGAATCACCAAGTCCTCCATGTCAATGGTAAAGTTTTCCGCCCCGCCCATCTCATCGAGCAAATGGTACAGGTTTGTTCCATACAACTGGCTGGATGTGTGTGCCAATCGGCTGGCAAGGTCACAGTAACCGATAACGTGGACACCGCTGTATTTGGTCACTTCGTTGGGAATCGTCGCTTCGCAATTCCCACCTTGCTCGGCAGCCAGATCAACGATCACACTGCCCGGTCGCATCGATTTGACCATTTCCCTGGTGATCAACTTGGGGGCCGGCTTTCCGGGTATCAATGCGGTTGTGATGATGATGTCAACCTCCTTGGCTTGGGCGGCGAAAAGAGCCATTTCGGCATCGATAAACTCCTTGCTCATCGTCTTGGCATACCCGCCGGACGTGCCACCTGTCTCGTCGCTTTCAAATTCCAGCATCAGGAATTCGGCGCCCATGCTTTTCACTTGATCGGCAACCTCAGGCCGTACGTCAAAGGCGCGAACGATCGCTCCCAGTCCGCGCGCCGTCCCGATTGCGGCCAGACCAGCGACGCCGGCCCCGATCACCATGACCTTGGCGGGCGGAACCTTACCAGCCGCGGTGATTTGACCGGTGAAGAATCGGCCGAACAATCCCGCCGCTTCGACGACGGCGCGATAACCGGCAATATTTGCCATCGAGCTCAACGCATCTAACTTTTGCGCTCGGCTGATTCGCGGAACCGCTTCGATGGCCAGCGCTGTCGCCTTTCGGTCTGCAATTTTCTGCAGCAACGTCGCGTTTTGTGCCGGGGCAAGAAAACTTACCAATGTCTGGCCTTGAGCGAGATGTTCGACTTCATCGTCGCTGGGAGGGCGAACCTTTAACACCACATCGGCTTGACCCCAAGTCGATGTCGCGTCTTCTGCAATCGTGCATCCGACTTCTCGGTATCCGTCGTCGGGGAAACTTGCCGCATCGCCCGCGCCCGCTTCCACGACGACCTGGAACCCGAGTTTTTCAATCAAACGCCGCGCCGTTTCCGGCGTCGCAGCTACACGACACTCGCCCGGATAAGTTTCCTTGATCACGCCGACTTTCATTTGCCAACCGTCTCCTAAAAAGCTTTTGATGGGAGAATCCTAAGCTTTCTGGCCGTGCCAAGCTACCAGACTGGCGAAACCGAAAACCGGATGCGACCGGACCGGTCGGCACATTCAAGCAGGTGGTGGTGGTGCCGTACAAAACGTTAAGCTATTGGAACCTTAGCGCATTTTCAAACAAGGCATAAAGTGTCGCCGGACACTTCGTGGCCGGTTTGCCCGACCGCGGAGATTTCGGCGACAGACGACGGCAAAATTGAAAACGCTGTGTAATTTCCCACTGTTCAGTTTCCTGGAAAAAACGATGGAACGATACGCGATCGCCGTTGCCTTACCGTTTGTGCTGGCCATTGCCTTGGCGGGCAACTCCTCGGCGGACAACGATCACTTGAACCAGAGTGTCGCGGAGAAGGGCGAATTGGTTTTCTCAGACGATTTCGATCGCGATGACCTGGGGCCATGGAAAGTGATCATCCCAGGATTCAATGTTGCCGACGGGATGTTGGTTGCTACCCAAGATCGCGCGGACCATGGATCTGTCGGACGCGTTTATTTGCCGATGAAAGACGTGGTCATGTCGTTTCGATTTCGACTGGCCGGTTCACCCAGATTCAATGTGGTCTTTGATGACAAAAACCACAAGGGTTCCCATGCAGGGCACATCTGCCGCGTTGCGGTCGCAATGAAGCAAGTTCGGCTGGGTGATGACAAAGAGGGCATCATGCGAAACGATCTATTTGAGATGCGGCGTGACCCCAAGCAAAAAGATGCCGCAGACAAGCTGCTGGTCGGCCGCAGTTCGGATGCAAAAGTCGACCTTGTCGCGGATCAATGGTACGAAATGGTGATTGAAATTGCCGGGGACAAAATGCGAGTCAGTTTGGACGGGGAACCGATCGGCTATTTGCAGTCACCCGGTTTGGCACATCCGACGAAAGAAAGTGTTCACTTCACGGTCAACGGAAAAGAAACGCATTTTGATGATGTCAAGATCTGGACCGCAAAGAGTGGTGCATGAACGAATGGATTGGTCACACGTGTTGGTGTGCAGGCTTCAGCCGCCCCTGTCGCTGCTTTGCAGCGACAGGAGATCGCCTGAAGGCTAGACACCAACGGTAGCTGAAAACGAAATGGTCTCAGCGGTGTGGCAAATAATTCTGTGCGGTTCTTTCGAATGCGCTGACTTGCGCATCGCACCAATCTTGGTCGGTCCCCAATACGGTTGACATGACGCCTGCGACGACTGGCGCCGCTTCGATTGACGCTTGAGCTTCCAAGAACAACATCCGGGTGCGACGCGCGAGGACGTCTTCAGCGGTTCTTGCCATTTCGTTTTGGACTGCCCAAACAACGTCAGAATGTCTGATCGGAAGTGACGGATGAATCAGGTCGGCCAACTGCGGAGAATCACGTTGAAGCTGTGCGATCCCGGTGGATCGAGAATCCGGGATCTTTGTGGTCGTGGTGGAACAAGGTTGTGCGGAAAGCGAAGCGATTTCAATCGCACGATCCACACAGTCCTGGGCCATCTTTCGCACCGTCGTCCATTTGCCTCCGCTGATCGTAATCAGTTTTGACGGTGCGACTTTGATCACGTGATCTCTCGATAGAGACGCCGTACGCGATGACTTGTCATTTTTGACCAGCGGGCGGATCCCGGTGAAGATACTCAACACGTCTTCAATCGTCGGCCGACGCGTTAAATACTCGCCCGCCGTCTCCAGCAGAAACTGAATCTCCTGGGTTTGCGGTACCGGTTCGGGGACCGCCATGGGGATCGCCGTGTCCGTAGTACCGACGATCGCGTGGTCGTGCCACGGGACGATAAAAATGACTCGGCCATCGGACGTTTGCGGGACGATCATCGCCGTGTCGCCGGGATACAATTCCTTGGGGAAAACCAGGTGCACGCCTTGGCTGGCTGCGATCATCGGCTCGCACTTCGGGTCATCCATTTGACGCAGCTGGTCGCCAAACGGTCCGGCCGCATTGACGATCGATTTGGCCGCGATTTCAAATCGGCGTCCCGTTTCGGTATCCACGGCGACGACGCCGCTGACGATGCCGTCAGAGCTCTTGGCGATTTCAATGACCGACATGTAATTGGCCAAAATGGCGCCGTGAGTTGCGGACGTGATCGCCATGTCGACCAGTAAACGGGCGTCATCGAATTGACCGTCGTGATACAGCACAGCTCCCCGTAAGCGTTCACGCCGAATCGCCGGGGAAAGTTCAACGGCCCGGCGCGCCGAAATAAACTTTGAACGACCAAAACTGTTGCCGGTCGCCAACAAGTCATAGACCTTCAATCCAACGCCATAAAAAAACCATTGCCACAAGCTTTCACAGGGAATCAAAAAAGCTTTGTCATGAACCAAGTGGTTTGCATTTTCTTTTAACAGCGTGCGTTCGCGTAGCGCATCGCGCACCAACGTGATGTTGCCTTGTTTCAGATACCGGACGCCGCCGTGCACCAGTTTTGTGCTGCGGCTGGACGTGCCGCTGCCAAAATCAAATCGCTCCAGCAATACGACATCCAATCCGCGTGTTGCCGCATCGAGCGCGACGCCGACACCTGTCGCACCGCCGCCGATCACCACCAGATCCCACGGGGTCTTTCGCTGTTGAAGCTGTTGCAACGAATCGCTACGATCGAAAGACTGGCTCATTGAGTTCCCTGGTCCCATGACTTTGATCGTTCCAACGCATCGGCCCAACGGGCGCGTCGCCGGGCCACTTCGCCGTCGGACATTGTCGGCTCGAAGACTCGTTCCGATTTCCAGATCGTCGCGAGCTCGTCCAAGTCTTTCCAAAATCCGGTCGCCAGGCCGGCCAGGTAGGCCGCACCCTGAGACGTCGTTTCGGTGACTTGCGGACGAACGACGGGTGTCTGCATGATGTCCGCTTGGAATTGCATCAACAAATTATTCGCGGAGGCTCCTCCGTCGACTCGCAACTCTTGGATCGGAAACCCGGCGTCTTGCTTCATCGCATCGAAGACGTCGGCGACCTGAAACGCGATCCCTTCCAAGGTCGCGCGCGCGATGTGCCCACGATTTGTGCCTCGCGTCAGTCCGACAATGGTCCCGCGCGCATAGGAATCCCAGTGGGGTGTCCCCAGCCCGGCCAGTGCCGGAACGACATAAACTCCCGCGCTATCAGGCACGCTGGCGGCCAATGGTTCGATTTCCGACGACGACTGGATCATTCCTAAGCCGTCACGCAGCCACTGGACCGCGGCGCCGGCTACAAAAACACTTCCTTCCAATGCGTATTCCGGACGATTACCGACGCCAGCGGCGACCGTCGTCAGCAAACGATTCTTGGACACCAACGGCGTTTCGCCGACGTGCATCAACATAAAACAACCGGTCCCATAAGTATTTTTGGCCATCGAATGGCGTGTGCAGTTCTGGCCGAACAAGGCGGCCTGTTGGTCTCCCGCGGATCCGGCGATTGCGATCGGACCGCCCAGCAGTTCCGCATCGGTCTGGCCGTAAACATGGCTTGACGGGACGACGTCCGGTAAGACCGAAGGAGGAATATCAAATAGTGACAGTAGTTCGTCGTCCCACTGTCCCGTTTCCAAATTCAACAACATCGTACGTGACGCATTGGTGACGTCCGTCACGTGGACACGCCCGCCGGTCAGTTTCCAGATCAGCCAACTGTCGATCGTGCCGAACGCCAATTCGCCGGCCCCCGCGCGCCGTCGAGCATCCGGGACATTGTCCAACAACCAGCGCAGTTTCGTCGCCGAGAAGTAGGCATCAATCAGTAACCCCGTCTTTGCTTGAATCAGTTCCGCGTAACCTTGGTGGCGCATTGAATCACAGAACTCGGCGGTTCGACGATCCTGCCAAACGATGGCGTGATGGATCGGTTGACCGCTCGCTCGATCCCACAACATGGTGGTTTCGCGTTGGTTGGTGATCCCGATCGCTGCGACATCTGACGCATTTAAGCCACACGACTGCATGACCTGGCGGGCCACATCCAACTGTGATTGCCAAATCTCGTTGGCATCGTGTTCCACCCAACCCGGTTGGGGATAATGTTGGGTGAACTCGCGTTGAGCGACTCCGAGAATTTTCCCGGAGTGCTCAAATGCGATGGCTCGCGAACTGGTAGTCCCTTGATCAAAGGCAAGAACAACGCTCATTGTGACAAACCCGGCGACGAGAAATGGGGAATTCGCCACATCTTAACGTGTTCTGCACACCAAAACACTAATGAAAGGTGTAGCGTGTTCCGTCGTAATCAACCGTCACGGTGCTGCCCTCGGCGAATTCACTTTTCAACAGTGACGTCGCCAATTCGTTTTGCACCTCGCGCTGGATCACTCGTTTGAGCGGTCTTGCACCATAAGTCGGATCGTAACCGGTCTTTGCGATGGCATCGATCGCGGCATCGGTCACTTCCAAATTCAAACCATTTTCGTGCATGCGTTCGGCAAGCTGATTCAATTGAAGCTTGACGATTTTGCGGATCTGGTCCTGGTCCAGCGGCCTGAAGATCACTGTTTCGTCGATCCGGTTCAAAAACTCAGGCAAAAACTTAGTTCGCAGAGCTTGCTCCACCGCTTCACGCATTTCGTCTTCGTCTCCGCCCTCGGCGGCAATCTGTTGGATCTGTTGGCTTCCCGCGTTGCTGGTCATGACGACCACGGCGTTGGTGAAATTGACCGTACGTCCCTGTCCGTCGGTTAATCGGCCGTCGTCCAACACTTGCAACAAGATGTTGAAAACGTCAGGGTGGGCTTTTTCGATTTCGTCCAACAGGATGACGGTGTATGGACGGCGGCGCACGGCTTCGGTCAATTTGCCACCTTCTTCGTATCCGATGTATCCGGGAGGCGCGCCGATCATTCGCGCGACGCTGTGTCGTTCCATGAATTCCGACATGTCGATCCGCACCAT
>JAGQPO010000716.1 GCA_020426665.1 Planctomycetales bacterium | reverse complement strand
ACCGAGAATCATTTCGAGTGCCCGTTTCAAGTCATCCTCGTATCGCGGTGTGTGGCGTTCGCTACAGTGCGAATCTGGGCGACGGCGTGATTTCCGATTGCCTGGATTGGATGATTTCCGATGTGTTGCCCGGTGCCGAGGTGACGCATCATGATTTGGCTGGTCGCACCGGCTTTGGTGAAGAAACCATTTCGGGGCGACGAGAGAAACTGCGGATCTTACTGGCGCTTCCACGGACTTTACAGAACGCAATCGTGCGTTTATTGCTGGGGCGGAAGATCAATCGAGACTTGTTGCCGCATTGGAAAGGACGAATTGCCGGTTGTGATGGATGCTTGATCGGAGGCGGTCAACTGTTGTCGGACGCCGACCTGAATTTCCCCCTGAAGATTGATGGGCTGATTCGATCGCTGGATGAAGCGAATTTACCGGCCGCCATTTATGCATGCGGAGTGACCTGTGGCGGCGGCCAGGGTGCTCGGATTCTGGCTCGATGCCTGAGCAATCGCCAGATCAAAGCGGTCTATCTGCGCGACCACAAATCAATGCAGGCGGTCGCCGGATTTGGGATCCACGACCCGGTGCACGCATATGATCCTGCAATTCACGTCGCGGATGCTTATCGGTGCAATGAGGATCGCGAGCAGTCAGATGCGTTTGATGTCGGAATCAATTTCACCGATCCCGTAAATATGGCATATTCGTCGGGGCGTGACTTGCCGTACGTTGGTCGGCTTGGGGAAACGCTTGCCACCGTCGTGACGACACTTTCGTCACGCGGATTGAAGGTCGCGTTGTTCACCAATGGGGCGGTGGAGGATGAGCAGTTTTTGGATCAGTCCGACGCTCTGGCGGGGCTTTCCAAGCTTGGCAATGTGACGCGGTTGAAAAGGCCGATTGAACCAAATGAATTGGTTCGATCGATTCATCGCATGCGATCCGTTATCGCGCACCGTTTGCACACGAATATTATTTCTTTCGCCTTGAAAATACCATCGATCGGACTGGAGTGGAGCCAAAAGGTGCCACACTTCTTTGAACTGGTCGGGCGCGGCGAATTTGTGGTCCACAAAGACGATCTGACGGCCGCGACAATTTTGAAACGTTTCGACGCGATGGCCGACGTGCCCGTCGATTCTCAAAGATTGGCCGAGATGAAGCAAGACAGTTTGTCGACTCTCCGCGATGCGCTCACCCGGTTGGGAATAGCGGTGGAATCCCATGGTTGAGCTTCAATAACACGCTGCAAGAAAACGATGGCAAATATAGGACTGGTTCACGAATGGTTGACAACCTACGCCGGCAGCGAGCGAGTGGTCGAGCAGATCGCCCATGCGATGCCGATCTCGCGGATGTATGTACTGGTCGATTTTTTGAAACAACACCGACCCGAAGTCTTTGATGGGATTCCCATTTCGACATCCTATCTGCAAAAAATTCCTTTCGCCCGACGCAAATATCGAGGCTTTTTGCCATTGATGCCTATCGCAGTCGAGCAGCACGATGTGACGGAACATGATCTGGTCATCGCGTCACAACACTGTGTTTCGCACGGCGTGATCACGCGTCCCGACCAACCGCTGATTTCATACGTACACTCGCCAATGCGATACGCATGGGATCTACAACACGAATACCTGCGCAACAAGGGAATCCAGTGGGGAATCCGGTCGATCATCGCGCGAAAGATCCTGCATTACACCCGACTGTGGGATCGAGCGGCGGCGGACCGCGTGGACCACTTTGTTTGCAATTCCAAATTCATCGCCCAGAGGATCGCGAAATTCTATCGCCGCGAATCCACGGTGATTCATCCGCCCGTCGCGACGGACGATTTTAAGTTGAATGAACGCAAGGAAGACTTTTATTTAACCGCGGGACGCATGGTGCCCTACAAGAAGTTTGAACTGGTCGTTCGTGCATTCGCGAAGATGCCCGACAAGAAACTTGTTGTCATCGGTGACGGTCCCGAGATGAAGAAGGTTAAGTCCGGCGCGACGCCGAACGTCACCTTCGAAGGCCATCAACCATTCCCGGCATTGTGTCAGCGGATGGGACAGGCCAAAGGGTTTGTGTTCGCCGCCCTGGAAGATTTTGGAATCATGCCGGTCGAAGCCCAGGCCTGTGGCACGCCGGTCATTGCATATGGCCGTGGCGGCAGCGTGGAAACGGTCGCCGATGGACGCACCGGTGTCTTGTTTTCTGATCAGACGGAGCAATCAATCGTTCAGGCAATCGAGCGATTCGAGTCGCTGTCGTTTGCCCCCGAAGTTTGCCGAGAGCACTCGCTGCAATTCTCTGAGCAAACGTTCCGCGACAAGTTCTCGGCTTACGTCGACCGAGTCCTGTCGTCGCGCTAGTACGCGCCTTCCCGCAACAGGATGGTGCGGATGGTGCGAAGCACCAAGTAGGCGTCCAACCAGAGAGACCAGTTGCAAACGTAGTAACTGTCCAGCCGAACACGCTGTTCGTAACTTGTGTCGTTTCGCCCACTGACCTGCCACAGTCCCGTTATCCCGGGCCGAACGCGCGAGTAAAGGGGGTACATTTCTCGGTAACGCTCGATTTCTTTTTTAACGATCGGACGTGGCCCGACCAGACTCATATCGCCGCGGACGACGTTCCAAAGTTGTGGCAATTCGTCCATGCTGGTCTTTCGCAGAAAGTGCCCGATGCCGGCAATGATCCGAGGATCGTCTTTCAGTTTGTGGTCGTCGATCCATTGCCGTCGCATTTCCGGATCGCGTTCAAGGCACTCTTCCAGAACTTTGTCGGCGTTAACGACCATTGAACGAAACTTCCATGCGGTAAACGTTTTTCCATTTCGACCCACCCGCAGGTGCCCGTAGAAAGCCGGTCCGGGAGATTTCAATTTGACCCAAGCAATAATGGTCAACAACATGGGAGACAGAATGAAGAAGGCGAGCAGTGAGAGGGTGAAGTCAACGGCACGCTTGGTGACCATTGCAAAAGGGTTTTGCAAGTGGTCGCGAAGATGAACCCCCATCACGCCTGCACACTCTCGCGTCGTCGCCCACAGGCTTGGCAACAGATACTGCGAGGGTAATATCAACACGTTGGGAACCTTGGAGGCACTGGCCATCACTTGCCCCATGTCCAGTTGCTCGCATCCGCCGGGGGCCACAATCGCCCAACGCGAGCGATAACGCCGGTTCAAGCGATCGAGATCGCTGATTGATCCAAGGTACGGGACGCCGTTGGAATCCCGGTGGTCAGAGTGTTTTGAGGTGTAGTCTGCGGTACTGGCCGAATCGATCAGTCCGATCGGTCGCAACCCACGCTCCGTCGCGCGGCTGAAAAATCGAAACAGCGCTTGGCCTTGAGGCCCTGCTCCGATGATGAAAGCTCGTTCACCCCACCATGAAGTCTTGGAAAGTGATTTCCGGGCAAGCATTCGAGTCAGAGGAATGATGACGGTGGCGAAGGAGACGCCGACCACTCCCAAAATCACTTCCGATGAACTGAGCACGCCGATTGCCATGTTCAGAACGATCATCAAACAGAAGGATGCCCAGACGGCCAAAACCGATTGACGCAGTTCCACAACCGGGCTGGTTCCTGAGCCGGGGAAAAGACCTTGAAGGCTGCCAAACAGGAAGTACCCGGCGATGATTGCGACAAGCTGATTCCCAAAAGTGGGAGTGACGTGGCCGCCGGTGAACATCGAAATCACCGACGCGGAAACCTCCAGGGCCACCACGAGCATGATCGCGTCACAAAGGACCAACGGCAAAGCAGTTAACAGTAGTTGGAAATACGTAGATCCGGGAACAGCCCGCAGCACCGGCCCGTCGGTAGCGGATCGAGCCAGATTCCCATCGTCCCACAACACATCGGCATCGGCGCCGGGATTGGGGCCATCGCCGAAAGGTACAAATGGATCGAGCTGTTCGATTGCGTCGGCGGAGACAACGCCCACTGGCAGGACGCGGGTTTCAAATTGCGTGGGCATTTAACGAGACCTGTCTGACTTTCAGCTCGAATGATCTTGGCAAGAAACCTAAAGAGTTTCTTCGTAGACCAGCGACAATCGCCGACATCCTAGTCTCAGCGACTAGTGGAAGTAGGTTGGGTATCGAATTTTTAACGACAGCGGCCGCAAGATTGCCGTTCCTATCGATTTGAGGAAAAAACGATATCTCCATCGCCGGTGCGGCGTTCGCGGTGAATCAATGGACACCTAGGCAACGGCAAATCCCTTCGTCCAGATATAACGGCTGGAACGGCAATAACCATTCTACACGCTGCGCCCCGGGGAACTGGCTGCTTTCTCGGTGTAAACATGTGACTGTCCGTCGCGACTTGCCGAACCTGCAGTCCTAGGTAAACACCAAAGCGATGGAGCGCAGGCGTGCCAAAAAAACAAAAAATGACGATCCCATTCTGGGTCGGCGGACTGCTCATTGTCTCTGGGTGCGCGTCGCTGAGCGATTATCACTATGAGTACACTCAGCACGCTCGCGCACGGTCTCAGTATCGTGAGGCGGGGAATCCGAGCTGTTCGAAGTATCCAAAAGACTACAAAAAGGGATGGATCGACGGCTTCTATGAAGTCACCACGGGCGGTTCAACGTGCCCACCGGCGGTCGCACCGGAATGCTATTGGAAGCCGGGCCAGATTTTGAACGATTGTGACAATCGTCGGCATGAGTATTACAGCGGATGGCAGGACGGAGCTGCGCGCGCCGGCCAGTTTCCCGACACGCACTACTTGCGGATTTACGAGACCTGTGAGTGCCCGTTCCCGCGTTGCCAATGCAACGGTTGTGGGCATTCACCGTGTAGCTGCGTCAGTGCAACGTGCGGAACGTGTCAACAGGAAACCGGCATGGTCTACCATTCGGGCACGATCGAAGCAGATCGGGAAATCATGATGGTTCCGATTCCAACCGCAGAGGATGAGTTGCACGGCAGCACCGGAGAATTGCCGCCCGCTCGAAACACGTTGCCGTCGATGATGCCGCAACCCGCTGGAGCGTCCGAGGTAGCTGTGCCAGTGGTCGAAACAGACAATGAATCAGAAGCTGTTTTGCCGAGTCCCGACTCCGCGCCAGTGGCAATCCCCATTCCCGTAATGAAGGCCGCCGAAGGCATCGAACCCCAAGAACCTGCCGAACCGATTTCCCCAAGCGATCCGGTCATCGGTGGAAAATCGGCGACCGACGCGGGCTCCGATCTGCCGCCCCAAGCAACTCCGGTGCCACAGCCGGAGCGTTCCGAATCAGGCAACGCTTCAACCGATGAAACGGCGCCCGGCGACGCGGAACCGACCGTTCGATACCAGTATTCAGATGACAACAGCGTGACCATTGACTTCGGTCCGCCCCAATCGGTCCTTGTCACCGATACGACGACTGACGTGGTTTCTGAGACCGTTTCTGAGACCGTTGTGCTCAGCGACTTTGACGTCCAACTTGACGGCGGACTGATCGAATAGAGTTCAACGATCACCGCAAACCACGTCCCCAATCTACTCACCTACGAAACCATCCGCGAAAGGATTCTGCGATGATTCGAATGAACGTATCACGCCGACTGGCGAACATGACGTTGGCCGCGCTGGCGACCGCTTTGCTGGTCACCAGCACCGGTTGCCATTTGGTTTCGAGTGCACAACATGCGATTCCAGCGCATCGATTGGACCCCAGTCTTTTCGATTGCCCGCGCGAGTCGATGGTGCAAATCTCCTATGCGGCACTGGGTCAAGACCGTCCCGCCGAACACCTGATCGGTGCGGGTGACACATTGTCGGTATTCATCTTTGGCGTGTTTCCTCCGAACGAAGACGAAACACCGGTCCAGCAACGAGCGCAAGCGATCAACCAGCGGTACTATCCGCCACGTGGTACTGTTGTCGGACCATCGACGGGGTTGCCCATTCGCGTCGACGAACGTGGAATGATTGAATTGCCGTTGGTCGGGGCTCTTTCGCTTGCCGGAAAGACCATCCCCGAGGCCATCGAAGTGATTCGGCAAGCCTATCGTGCAAAAGACATTCTCAAAGAGGGCAACGAACGGATCAACGTCGGGCTGCAAATCCCCCGCGTCCGACGAGTCGTTGTACTTCGCGAAGACACGCCCAACGAAACAATCGCACTGGTCCCGCCACAAGTGAACGACGAAGTCCACCGCGGCAGCGGCCAAGTCATTGACTTGCCGATTTATGAGAACGATGTGTTGCACGCATTGGCGGCAACCGGCGGCTTGCCTGGTACCGACGCCGCACGCGAGTTGTATGTGATTCGCCGTGAAGCCGCCCAGAACACCGCGTTCATGAATGAACGGATGTTGCAAACCTTGACCACCGGTCCCGAGGGCATGTCCGTTAATCCGAACATCATTCGAATCCCGTTGGTGGTCCAACCTTGTGATGTGACGACGATCCTTCCCGAGAGCACCATCTTGCACGACGGCGATGTGCTGTTTGTGCCCAGACGGCACGAGTATTTTGTGACCGGCGGTCTGTTACCTGGTTCACGCATCGCACTGCCACGCGACGAAGACATCGACGTGATCGAAGCCATCGCGATGGCCACCGGTTCACCGGGCGGGCCACTGGGACTTTCAGGAGCCGTTTTGGCCAACGGAAATCCCGGTTTCATTCGTGAAGCGACGCGAGTGATGGTGCTGCGTAAACTTCCCGACGGACGCCAGATCACCATTCGCGTTGACCTGGATCGGGCGATGAAGGATTCGAAAGAACGAATTCGCATTCAGCCAGAAGATGTCGTCATGGTTCACCAGAAACCGAGCGGTTCGATCTTCAACGTGACGTTGAACTGGCTGGGCGGCAACTGGGTCCCCAACGCGTTCCTGATCAACGCAAACGACTAAGAATGATCATTTCGTGACTTGCGATCAGTCACGAAACGAGGTGATCGGCGAATCAAACGGGTCGGTGTCGATTTCCAAGTCGGTGCGAACCAGATGGGGTGGCACGTCGCTTAAGAAGTACGGCTGACCGCTGGAACCGCCCGTTTGATAAAAGCGATTGTGATGGGGCACGAAAGCTCCGCGCGAGCGAATCGTGCCGGTCAAAAACAGTTCGTTTTGTGCCCGCGTCATCGCCACATATAACACGCGACGTTCTTCTTCTTCCTTGTCGTCGTCCCCGATGCTTCGAACGTGGGGGTAATTTCCGGGCTGGACACCGATCAAATAACACACCGGAGCTTCGGTGCCCTTGGCACTATGAACCGTGATCAAGGTCACCAAATCATCGTTGTCTTCTTTACCGACTTCCGATTCAGTGATCGGATCAAGTGTATAGGTTTCCAGGAACTCTCCAACGGTTTCATGCTTTTCCGCGAGTCGCTGAAGTAACTTGAAGTCTTTGCTACGGCGATCCCAGTCGTCGTATTTCTTTTCCAACAATGGCGTCATCTTGTCGGTAGCCGCCCCGATCACAGCGGCCGGACGTGCCCACGATTGGCGGCATTCTTCAATCGTCTCGGCCAATCTGGGATTGGCCGGGAAACGCCCGGCCAGGAATTCGACGACGGCTTTGATGTTCGGTAATGTCACCAGATGATTGATCGCGGTCGCCGCCGTCTTTTCGCCGACGCGAGGCCAAAGCGTCAAATAACGCATCCACGCCAATTGATCGGCCGGGTTGTCAATCACTCGCAACAGGCTAAGTAGGTCTTTGACGTGGGCCGATTGAAGCAATTGAGTGCCGCCGATGAAACGATAGGGGATGTCGTTTTCGATCAGCGACGCTTCGACACTGCGTGCGGCCCATGCACTGCGAGTCAGAATCATGTGATCACGCCACTCGTCGCCCCCTTCGTGTCGCTGCATCAAATCGGATGAGATCCAGTCGGCTTCTTCAAAGTCGTCATCCAATTCGACCAGCACGGGTTTCTCGCCGGCCCCTCGCCAGGCCGTCAAGTGTTTGTCGTACTCAAGGGGCGACTGATCAAGCAACCAATTCGACAGATCCAAGATTTCCTGTGTGCTGCGAAAATTCTCTTCCAACTTCAGAACCGATGACCCGGGAACTCGATCGGTGAACGAATGAACGTTGCGGAAATCGGCCCCGCGAAATGCGTAGATGCATTGCGCGTCATCGCCGACACAAAACAGCTTTGCCGGATCGCGCATGCCGTCCAAGATCAACCATTGCAACGGATTGGTATCCTGCATCTCGTCGACCAACAAATGATCGTATCGTGACTGCATCTTTTCGCGGACCAGTCGACTGCGATGCAATTGACGCGCAAATAGATGCAAGATGTCGTCATAGTCAAAGTAACGGCATTCGTGTTTGCGTTTTGTATAGTCCTTTAGTACTGCACCAATTCTTTCGATCGAGTCACCTTCATGGTCGGTAAACTCGGCCAGGTATTCGGCGACGGGGCGGTTGGTGTTTCTGGCGTAGGAGTAATAATTGGCCAGTTCGGCGGACTTCGGGAATCCGGCGTCCTTGCCAACGATGTCCGCGCGCGCTAGTTTCATCAGCTGCAGTTGATCGTCGCGGTCGATGATCGTCAGCGATCCGCATTCGAACAAATCCGGCCAGCGGCGAAGGTATTGCAGACAAAAATTGTGAAACGTGCCCGTCGGAACCGTTTTGGCGGCCTGGCCGATTTGCAGGGTCAACCGATGTCGCATCTCGCGGGCGGCACGTCGCGTGAACGTCAGCAGCAGAATCCGCCGTGGGTCGATTCCCGTGTTGGTCAGGTGGGCCACCCGGGCAACAATCGTACTGGTCTTTCCCGTTCCCGCGCCGGCTAACACCAGGACGTGGCCGCCATCGAATTCGGCGGCACGCTTTTGTTGGGCGTTCAGACGAGGAAGTGCCGGTTTCGCCTCGCGTTTGCCGTCGTTCAAATCCATCTAATCGGTTCCAGCCTACATCGGATCGGACAATTCGTCGGGCAGAAAACCCACTCGGCATCCTAGTTTAGCGGTGCTAGGCTATCCGACTATCCTGTGCAGCATCAAAAGCTGCCGTTGCCACCGCCAGGCGAGATGGAATAGTCGAAAACGTTGTCGTGAGATTACCACCCGATCACCCCGCCGCGTCACTGTCAAGTGACACCACTGTCCTGCCGGGAACGCAACTTCGGCACGGATCTGGTGCCGCCGTCACCCACAGTGGGGACCGACCGCGTTCCGCTTGGATGATGCTGGTTGGGAATCTGGCGATCGTCCCGGCGGCGATCATGGTGGTGTTGTTCTTGATTGCGTTTGTCAATCCAATCCAACCGGTGTCGACTTCACGTGTCAGCGCCACCAATCCGTCGCTGCTGTTCCGTTTGTCCATCGCGGCAACGGCTTGGGTGATCGGGGTTTGGGGGTTGATTCACAATCCTCGCGCCCGAGCACTCCTGAAATCGCCTCCCGGCCTAGCGCTGGCCTGTCTTGCCGGATTGTTCTTGGGTACCTCCGCCTTTGCTTTCGAAGAAACCGGGATGATCAGTCGTGCGGCGGCGTTGAATTTTGTCGGCTACTTTT
>JAGQPO010000715.1 GCA_020426665.1 Planctomycetales bacterium | reverse complement strand
CGGCGACTGCGACTTGGACCAACGTGATTGAGGTGCAAATCAACCAACTGCGGAAAAAGCTTGGTGGTTCTGATCAGATACCAGTATTGCACACGGTCCGTGGCAAGGGATACCAATTTGGAGACGAGCCATGAAGGGTTTAAGCATACGAATGCGGCTAACTCTTTGGTACGCGATCCTGTTCATGGGTTTGACATCGGCAATGGGAGCCATTCTGCTTTGGCAAGTGCACCGTCATTTGCTTCATAACGCCGACCGGGCGCTTGCCGAGGAAATTGGTGAGCTGTTCGAGGAGATGGCGCTTGTCGAAAACCAAGAAGAGATGGTTGCGGAGCTTGAGCGGCGGTTTTCGACACACTCGCACTATCACTTCCAGATACTTGACGAACATTTGAACAAGACTTTCACCAGTCGATTCCTGACGAACATTCAATTACCGCCGGGGCAACCACCCGGTTTGATGCGTGGCAAGCAATACTCTGACGTGGATCTGGGGCGTGCCGGCCGGTTTCGATTGCTTGACTTGGCGGTTCGAGATTCGTCATCAACGCCGCTGTTGTTGCGTGCGATTTCGCCGTTGAAACCGGTGGAGCAGGATTTTCGGAGCTACGTCAAAATCATTGCGACGCTTGGGCCGCTCGCGGTCGTTGCCGCGTTATTGGCTGGCTATCTCGTTTCCGGTCACTTACTTTCGCCGATCCAACAAATCACTAACAAGGCCAGAAAGATTTCGGGGGATCGACTGGACGAACGCTTGCCGATCGTCAACGAGCACGATGAACTGGGAGAATTGTCGACGACGCTGAATGAGACTTTTGATCGCCTGGAAAGCTCGGTCAACACCATGCGACGGTTCACCTCTGACGCCGCTCATGAATTGAGGTCTCCCGTCGCCGTGCTGCGAACAGAAGCTGAAATCGCGCTGCGGAAGCCGCGTGATGCAGATGAATACCGCGCCGTTGTCGAAAGAACGCTTACCGAAGCAATTCGACTGGGGGAATTGGTCGACCAATTGTTGACACTCAGTCGCCACGACGCCGGCGTTCAAAAGATGTCAACCGACGAAGTCCCCGTCGGTGCGATCGTGGAAGACGTCGTCGCACGACTGGCGGCAACCGCGGCCGATAAAGGCGTGCATCTGGAATCAGTCAATCTGCCGACTGACTTTGTCGCCGGTCACGATGTTTGGCTGAGTCAATTGTTTTTTAATTTGATCGACAACGCGATCAAGTTCACTGCCGCCGGCGGAAAAGTGAATATATCCGGGGCGTCTTCATGTGATCATGTGGAATTCTTTGTTGAAGATACCGGGATCGGAATGGCCGAAGAGCACCTGCCACACGTTTTCGAGCGATTTTATCGGGCAGACGGGTCGCGTGAACATTACCGCGGAACCGGTCTGGGGCTGTCGATATGCAAATCCATCGTGGAGGCGCACGGTGGTGAGATTAATGTGGAATCGGAACGGGGTGAAGGCACTCGATTTATCGTCTGCTTGCCGCGGCTAAATTCCGATCACATCGCAACACCACAAACGATCGATCGAAGCGTGTTAGAAAATGTTCCTAACCAAGCAACTGTCCGATGACGCGTAACCGGCTTGGCGTGACGCTGATCGAGTTGTTGGTTGTCATTGCGATTATCGGCGTACTGACGGCTCTTGTGTTGCCTGCCGTCCAGGCAACACGCGAGGCCGCTCGGCGGCTGGACTGCCAAAACAATCTGAAGCAGATCGGTTTGGCAGTCCAGAATTACCAAAGCGTCAATCGGCTGTTCCCGCCGGGAGGCATCTTCACCCACACGACAACTTGGTCGGTTCAAGGTCGCATCATGCCGTACCTGGAACAGGGTAATGCGTATCAACATGTGCGTCTGGATTTGGAATGGCATGACCCGCTGAACTTGGCAACCGGCGTGCAATCGCTTTCGATTCCGGTCTACAACTGCCCGAGTGATCCACACTCCGATGATTTGTTCGACGCCGGACCGGGGGAAGGGTTCGTCAAGCCCGTCAATTACGGTGTCAATTTTGGTACCTGGTTTATCTTTGACCCCCGTGACGGGACCTTTGGCGACGGCGCCTTTCACGTCAACGCAAAGATCGGCCCTCAATCATTCGGCGACGGACTAAGCAATACCCTTTGTGCGGCTGAGGTTAAAGCATTTACGCCCTACTTTCGCAACACGGCAAATCCCGGCCCCACCGTTCCCCCTAACACCGAGTATTTGTCGCGATTTGCCGGTGCAGCGGAATTCAAACTCGGCCCCGTCCTGTTTGATAACGAAGGGCACACGGAATGGTGTGATAGCCCCGTTCATGAAAGTGGTTTTACAACCACGTTCGGGCCAAATCAGAAAGTGGAGTACGTTCACAGCGACGGAATCACCTATGACGTTGATTTCAATTCTCGCTACGAGGGAACCAGTTGGACACAGCCGACCTACGCGGCAGTCACTTCACGCAGCTTTCACCCGGGTTTGGTGCAGACTCTTCGGATGGACGGCTCCGTTCATGTCGTTACCGACAACCTTGACTTACAGGTTTGGCGAGCCTTGGGCACGCGAAGCGGCGGCGAAATTCTGCCGTCCGATCACTGACGCACGCGACGGCGAACGATCAGTTGATTAGCTCTCACTTAGAAACGCGGGCATCAGATTCTTGGTTGATATGATTCCATGCGTCGAGCACGTCGAAACCACTACGGCGACCGGTTCTAACGATCCGATTCGGTCAATGAGGTGACGCAATAGTTGCTTGACGACTGGTCCAACAGTCGGCGATGCCGAATCAGGCAACGCATGTCGGATGTCCAACAACTTCCTCTCTCACAACATGGTGTCAATCAAAGATGTCTTACATGCGAAAACGCCCGTCACGAAATCATAGCCGAACCATCAGAGTGGAATCGTTGGAGCATCGCAATCTGCTAGGAAGGAAACGAGCACCGTTTAACCGGAACCGATAATGATCAAGACCATCTTGACGTACAAGGAGTAAAGACAAACGACGTCGATCACGGTGTGTCGATCGAGAACCACGGCCGAAACGATCACGACGATTGATCGTGGCACAAACATTTACACTTCAACGTGACACCTGAGAAAATTCATGTCCCAGTATTTAAAACCAAACGTTCGTCGCTGCGTCGTCGAAACTCTTGAACGACGCAATCTGCTCGCCTTCGGGTTGCGCTCGTTGATCGCGTCGGAATTTCATGAACCGCCCGCCCCGGTGCCAGAAGTCGCTCGGCAAGCTGTCGTCCAGGCAGCCCCGGCCGCTACGATCATTGCTAGCCCCTCGGCAGCTACAATCACAACGCCGCAAGCAGCATCAGCAGATAGCCCATCTGTTGCAAACCTTTCAGCGCACAGCCAACCGATGATGGAAGCGTCTGATGAAAC
>JAGQPO010000714.1 GCA_020426665.1 Planctomycetales bacterium | reverse complement strand
CTGCTTTGTCAAGACGCAATTTGGTTCGATCTTGGGGCATGTCGCCATCGTTCATCTGTTGGAGGCGCTCAAGGAACAATACGTCAGCAACTTGGAAATCAGCGATGAAGGCGAATACTACGAGACCCGTGACCTACAGAATCTACGACACAAGCAAGCGTTTTTGGGCGGAGCGATCCGATCGATGGCTGAAGAGCTGCGGGTGCATGGTCTCAGCGACGAGGCAATGGAGGACCCCGATATCGTGGCAAAACGAATCGAGCGGGTTGCAATGCTCGTACAGAAGAAGATGCGTGGTCAGACCGGAGATCCTTTAAGTCAATCGAAGTCTGGATCCAGCAACGATCCGTGGGACGAACCATCGCTTGAGGAGAACGTTCAGTGGATGGATGCTCAGCGTCTGAAGAATGATTTGCGAAGTGAACGGATGATTCGCCGAATTGGTGAAGCGACGTCCCAAGGGATCTCACATGAGGAGGCGATTCGGTTGGCGATGCGTGACGAAGGTTTTCCCGAAGCAATCGACAGCGATGTGCCTGACGCGGAAAACGCGTTCGGGGACTGCGATGCGGAGGAATTCACCTTCGTTGCGCCACCGCATCCATTTGATGAGGCCGTCCGCATGGAGCGTGACGAGCAGGATCCCGCCGTCAAATCGGCTCAGGGGTTCTTGACCAACGTGATCGAGTTGCAACAAGGATCAACCGCTGAGAATGGATTCGAGACGACGCTTGTTCGTGGAGCAATGGATATCTTCGGCGGACTGGTGCAAGCGACCGGCGATCATTTAGACGATGGCCCGGGTCGCGCGCTTGCAATCACACAGCTCAAACGTGCCCTGTCAGGCCATGCCTATGCTAGAGGAGCTGTCTTTGGGCTTCGCGGCGAAAACGTCATCACGAAGCAACAAGCCGAAGGACTTCACAATCAACTTCAGTTCATCTTGAAAAAGTTGCACGAACTCATGGCGAATGCTTGGGACGAGGACACGTAGTCTCTCACCGGCGCCGAGGTCTTTCGTGGTTTGTACTCCTCGAATGAGGCTAATTCAAAGTGCTGAGCAGTTTCAAATCGCTGTGGTATTGTATGACAGCAGCGGCATGTGACGCCGTCGTTTTTGTCAAACCCAGCGAATACGCTCTAGACGCAGGAAAGCCGTCGCGTAGGAGAAGGTGATGAGAACTCGTCCGGGTTCTCGATTCTCAAGCCACCGGAAGGCTCCAGCACCGACGACGAGACGTCGAGTTCCGAATCCCGGCCCGACTGGTGGCCCGAGGATTGGCCGTGGTCGCCGGAGCCCGAAGAACCGGTCGTAATCGAAGCCCCGCCGCCAATCCACACTTGGCCGCGACTACCGCCCGACCATCCGTACCACGTGCCGCCTGGCAACTCCGCGCCGGACAACCTGCCGCCGGGTCACCCCGGCGAGTACTACCCAGGCATGCCGCCGTATCCGGTGGTTTACCCCGTACCGGATGAACCGGAAGGCTCCGCCGAAGACGAAAGTCTCACAAGTCAGTGACGCTTCGGCGTTGCTAGACGTGTTCCTACAGTACAGAGGTCGAGAAATTTCAACACGGTGGAGTCGGGACGGATGAAACGAGCAATGATCTATTTCGCGGGATTCCTCGGGGTCGCTTTGGTCGGCACGTTTGCCCTCGCGATGTCCACTCGAGCGGGGTACGAGTCAGCCGAGTACAAAGTGATCGAGTCGGACGGCAGTTTTGAAGTCCGCGAATACCCGGACCTGATGCTGGTTGCGACCGATTCCGAAATGGATTCGCAGGGTCGGGATGGCAGCTTCATGCGGCTGTTCCAATACATCAGCGGAGCGAACGAGGACGAGCAGAAGATCGCGATGACGACGCCGGTGTTCATGGAAGGTGAAATTGGCAAATCGGATGTCTCGATGGGGTTTGTAATGCCCAAGGAAGTTGCCGCAGAAGGCGCCCCTAATCCGAAGGCTGAAGGGGTGAAGTTGCGTGAGCGAAAGGGTGGTCGATTCGCGGTGATTCGGTTTCCAGGTAAGCTCGATTCGAAGCTGGCGAAGCAAAAGGAAGCCGAACTACGAGAATGGATGGAGAGCCGCGGACTGGAAAGTGAGAAGACGGCCGAAGCGGCAGGCTACGATCCACCGTTCACGCCAGCAGCACTACGCCGCAACGAGATCCTGATCCGTTTGAAAGAGTCATCGAAGGAAACGGAGAACAGTAAGTCAAAAATTAACAGCGTTTCGGCGCAGGACTCATGAGCAGCGAGGCGAACAAAGGTTGGCAGGTAGAAGTCTTCTACGATGGTGAATGCCCGCTTTGCCTGCGCGAGATCAAATTGCTCCGCCGACTTGATCGAAAGCATCGAATCCGTTTTACTGACATCGCCGATCCTTTATTCAGCCCGGCACGCTTTGGGATGACCATGAAAGACTTCATGGATGAGATCCAAGGTCGGCTGCACAGTGGCGAGTGGATTACAGGTGTCGAGGTGTTCCGCCGCCTCTACGCTGCCGTCGGCCTTAAGCCTGTTGTCGCACTCACTCGCTTGCCCGGCATCTCGCACGGACTCGAGTTCGGCTATCGCGTCTTCGCCAAGAATCGATTGCGATTGACGGGTCGGTGCGACGATGGTACGTGCAAAGTCAATTAGCGACGGTCGAAACGGGCTCAGTCGTAACCGCCCAGCATGTCCCATTCACTCGACCCAATATTTCTGTTGGTCCAACGCTCTACAGCACTTGACCTCGCCATTGAACGACTCGATCGCATCCGCTTGCAATTCAACAACCATCCAAGCGTCAACGTTCTGTTCAGGAATCGGATAAGGAGCTTGTAACCCACGAGCACCGGCGGGAACAAACCCAAAGCGGGAATAGTAATTCGGGTAGCCAAGCACAAAGACGAGTTGGACGCCGGCTGCAGAAAGTTGTTTCAACGCCTCGTTGACGAGATGCGTGCCGATACCTTCACCTTGCAGATCCCGAGTCACAGCCAAGGGCGCCAAGATTTGGGCATTTGCTACATCACTTGAGTCGCTGGCCGGCTCGATCGTGACGGATGTGAAGAGCACGTGACCGACGACCTTCTTTTTGGACTCGGCAACGAATGAATAGGTCGGATCTGCCGTCGGATCGTCGAGCATCTCTTCAACTAACCTCACGATCACAGGGCCTTCGTCGTCACCAAATGCATCAAGGTGCAGTGCGAGGATGGGGTCACGATCATCGCTACGAGCCGGGCGAACTTGAATTGCATCGGTATTCATCGTTGTGTCAATCTTTAGACAAGTCGCCCATAATGTGCTTCGAAGGAATCAGATTCTACCGAGGTACCGAGGATTCATGAGCCAACTCCGTCAATTGCAGTTCAACAATCTCGAAGCGGCCGTCGAGGACGCTCGGCAGTTGTTGGCTAGTGGCTACGTCCGTAATGGGAACTGGTCGCTCGGCCAGATCTGTCGGCATTTGACCCTGGTTCAGGATCCGAGTATCGATGGATATCCGGGTTGGATGTCGTTGTTCGCTCCGCTGCGTCCATTGATGCGACGATGGCTGTTGCCAAAAGTGTTGGGGCGAGATTCACCGCGCGGTATCCGGACGGCTCCGATGTTCGTGCCGCCGGACAGCTTGGACGATGCAGCTGAGGTGGAAGCATTCTCTGCCAGCGTCGAGCGTCTGATCAATCACTCAGGCCAGTTTGCTCCGCATCCGGCTTTCGGCCGAATGCCTCGGGACAAGATCCTCGCAATTCACACGGCACATGCCGCTCATCATCTGAGGTTCCTGTGCAGCGGAATCTAACAGATTGAGAAACCAGCCAAGAAAAATTAGAAAGACGCGAGTACAGATGCACCGCCGTATTCGTTTGACTTTCGTGCGAAAACATGGCAGAGTTTTTCTGAGAAGCTGAAATAATCTTCGAGCCTGGCGCATCTACCTATGCGAAAGCGAAATTTTTCGCGAACCATGCCAGACAGTTGGCGTCTATTACCCCAGAACACACAAGTCACACCCAGAGAAGCGAGTAAGAGCTTTCTGATGTTTACGAAACAGCAATCAAGTCGACTCGAACGGATACACGAAGGGAAT
>JAGQPO010000713.1 GCA_020426665.1 Planctomycetales bacterium | reverse complement strand
GTCGACGTTGATCTTGCGAACGCCGCTCTTGATACCGCGTTGAATTTCTTCGACGGGCACGCCGTAGGTTTGCTTCATTTGGCCGCCGTACTGGTTAATGATGTCCTGCAACTCTTGCGGAACCGAGCTGCTGCCGTGCATGACCAGGTGGGTGTTGGGCAGTTTGGCGTGAATTTCTTCGATTCGAGTCATCGCCAGGACTTCGCCGGTCGGCTTCTTGGTGAACTTGTAAGCTCCGTGACTGGTGCCGATGGCGACGGCCAGCGCGTCGACGCCGGTTTCTTCGACGAAACGAAGAGCTTCATCGGGATCGGTCAACAATTGGTCGTGCGTCAATTCGCCGACCGCACCGTGCCCGTCTTCCTGCTCGCCTTCGCCGCTTTCCAGTGATCCCAGGCAGCCGAGTTCGCCTTCGACACTGACGTTACGGGCGTGGGCCATTTCGACGACCGCCTTGGTGACGCGGGCGTTGTACTCGTAATCCGCCGGGGTCTTACCGTCTTCTTCCAGTGATCCGTCCATCATCACACTGGTGAATCCGTTGTCGATTGCCGATTTGCACGTCTCGGGGCTGTTGCCGTGATCCTGGTGCATGACGATCGGGATGTGCGGGTACAATTCGGTGGCCGCAATCATCAGATGTCGCAGGTAAGCGTCCTGGGAATAGGATCGGGCACCGCGGGACGCCTGGATAATGACGGGCGAATCCGTTTCTTCGGCGGCTTCCATGATCGCCTGGATCTGTTCCATATTATTGACGTTAAATGCCGCGACGCCGTAATCGTTTTCTGCGGCGTGATCGAGCACAACGCGAAGTGGAACCAATGCCATGATCAGCTACCTTGGGTTAAGATGAAAGTCGAGGGTCAATGTTTTGTCGGGGATTATCGCTGGGTGACACCTGACCGCAAGGGTGCCAAAGGATGATTCTGCTGTTGGACAATCAGGACTCCTTTGTGCACAACTTGGCACGTTATTGCCGCCTTACCGGTGTCAAAACGAAGGTTGTGCGCAGCAACCAAATCACCGCAGAACAGGCAATTCGACTCGCCCCCCGGGCGATCGTGCTGTCTCCCGGTCCGCACGGACCGGCTGATGCAGGATGCTGCGTCGATCTGATCCGGCAATCCCCAGAGGAATTGCCGATTCTGGGAGTTTGCTTGGGACACCAGGCGATCGGGGCGGCATTCGGAGGCGAAATCGTTCGCAGCCCGCCTCGTCACGGAATGGCCAGTCCGATCGAGCACGACGGCGAAGGACTGTTTCGTGGTTGCGCCAGCCCCATGAACGTCGCGCGGTACCATTCGCTTGTCGTCTCTGCCGATGGTCTTCCGGATTGTCTGGCCGTGACCGCAAAGAGCCTGGACGACGACTGCATCATGGGCCTGCGTCACCGCACCCGTCCCATTTTCGGATTACAGTTTCACCCCGAATCAATCTTGACGGACTCGGGACAACAAATCGTCAAGAACTTTGCCTTGCTCGGAAGGAATCAATCGTGATCCTGGAATCCATCGTGACAACCATTGACGCCGACGGTCGAGTCAACATCGCGCCGATGGGCCCGGTCGTGACGATGCCCTCGGCGATGCAATCCGCCGAGTCATGTGATCCGGGATTTATCCTGCGTCCCTTCGCAGGATCGCGAACGTTTGACAACCTGATCAAGTCACGCCGCGCCGCCATCCACGTCACCGACGATGCCGCTTTGTTTGCCCGAGCCGCCGTGGGCCGCATCGACGCCGGCCCCTCGATGGTACGCCTGCTGTACGAATCGGAGGTCGACCAAACGGGCGAGCGGGAGGCCGCGTCATGGGCGATCCTGAGACAATGCCATCGCTGGTTCGCAGTCGAAGTCACCGACATCAACGACACGCCGCCACGCTTTGACATGCGCTGCCGCGTCGTCAGATCGGCGATCGAAGCGCCCTTCTTTGGTTTCAATCGCGCGAAACACGCGGTGATCGAAACAGCGATTCTGGCGACCCGCACCAACTTGATCGACGCCGACGACATCCGCGCACAAGTCGACGCGCTACGACCGTTGGTCGAGAAGACAGCGGGTGACGACGAGCGTGATGCGTTTGATTCCCTGGTCGCGGAAATCGAATCCGTGCTGCAACGTACCACGTCGAGTGGTGCGCCGTGATCAGTCAAATCAAATCGATCCGAATCGAAACAGGCGCGCGGTTGCACTTCGGACTGATCGACACCGTGCCTCCGTTCGGCGGAATCGGCGTGATGATCGATCAACCGGCAACCATCGTCCAGATCACCGAAAGGGATGCCTTCACCGTTACCCCTCGATATCACGAACGGGCACTGGCGATCGCACGTCGTTTTTGCGTAATCGCCGGCCGCACCGAGTTACCGAATCTGGCCATCCATGTTCTACAAGCCGCGCCACCACACAGCGGACTGGGCAGCGGAACACAGTTGTCGCTGGCAATCGCCGAAGGTCTGTGTCGGTTTTATGATCTTGAACTTCCCGCCGAAGCGATCGCCGTCCAAATCGCCGACCGGGGTAAACGTTCGGCCGTCGGCGTCCACGGTTATTTTGGTGGTGGTCTGATCTTTGAATCGTGCGACGGCAATACTGACACACAACTCAATCCGATCCAGCGTCGTGTTGAACTACCCGATCAATGGCGTCTTGTTCTGTTGCGCCCGACCGTGGATGCTTCACCCGTGTCCGGCGACGAAGAGGCGGAAAAGTTTTCGCATCTATCGTCAAACTCCATCGATGACAACCGATTGCGAATCATGATCACGGACACCATTTTGCCCGCGGGCGAGGCTGGCGACTTTGCAAGTTTTGCAGACGCCATCGAAGCATACAATCGCGCCAGTGGCATGCTATTCGCCCAAGCTCAGGGCGGCCCCTACAACGGGATGGTCGTGACCAAGTTGATCGAAGCTTTAAAAACACACGGCGCCCGAGGTGTGGGGCAGAGCAGTTGGGGTCCTGGAGTGTTCGCCTGGTGCGAAGACGAAACGTCGGCGCAAACCTTGGCCCAAATCATCAGTAGCCCGTCTATCGAGGTCCAAATAGCAAAGGTCAGAGATGACGGAAGACGAATCCATAGCTGTTGACGCCACAAGGCGAAAGTTTCGGATGAAGCATGTCGCGATAATTGGTAAGAAAATTTATTGGTAAGAAAATGAAGGATCTTCCTACCCAAAATCTTCCTACCGATCTCGTTCGCTATTTAATCTCCAATTTGTCCGTCGCACCGGTTGCAAGATAGACACGCTTCACCAGATCCAAATCTTCGCCGCTGTCATCAATCACGGTCAATGGATGCGGAGCACGCAACGACATCAATCCGGGAAGGTCAAAGTACCGTGCGGCTCCCGGCACAAAATTTCGGTCGCTGTATGCTGTCACATCCGCAAACCTTGATCCCTCCGTCGTCACGTAGCATCGTCCAACACGATCACCGGCAACGACCGATGCCGCTATGGCGCTCCCGGCGACATCCTTGCCATCGGCAACAAACGTGATCGAGCGGTTCGGTTCGTCGGAAAACGCTGCGAACACACACAAAAGTTGTTCAAAACATTTCACCGCACGTGGGCGGTTGTAACCGAACGTGAACCCGGAATAATTTCGTTTGTCGGCAATCAACGGCTGCTGCCCATCCTGAGCTTCGCCAGACGCTGATTCGGCGAGAATCAGTTCGGGGACCACAATTGTCGGTTCTTGCACTTTGAAAATCATCTTATTCATACCTTCAATCATCGACAGTTTCGCGTCTCCGGGAACCGTTACCGAAGCGTCCGCAAAAACAAGTACTCGCGACTGATCTCCGGACGGTGGAACTTTGGCTGCCACCTTCACCTGGACGCCCCATTGCGGATGGCGAATCATCAGGTATTTCACTTGAGGGTCTCTCTCGCTCGAACCAATCTCCGTGATCTCTAATTCACTCTTCTTGGGCAACTCGCGATCGAAGATCACACTCCATGCACCTCCAACCACGTCGCGATACTTGGCAAGTTGTTTTGCCACATCGCGCGCGTCTGACGAAGGATCTGGAACCAGCGAATTCAGGATGCGATCGGATTGTTCTTTCCACCACGCCAATACCTTGCGCTCGTGCGGGACACCGACTTCCGTAGGTGCCGGGTGATCATCGTCCCAGACCTTCATGTCGGCCTCGGTCAATGGCTGGAAATCGGTTTCCACCAACGCTGTTCCGTCGGGCAGCCCCAAGTGCTTTGCCATCCAGGGATACATCATCGAGCGAGTGACGTAGTTGTAGTTGTGTGGAAAACGCAACACGTCGCCGCACATCACGCTCTCGCGGACTCCCAGCATTTCGTACAACTGCTGCAACTGGGGATATCCGTCGGTCAACATCGCCTTTGTCCAATCGTTGGCGGCGGTCATCCCCTGTGGCTTGGGCGCAAACAGCGCGGCGAGTTCAACATTACCAGTACCGATCCGAAGGTAGTTACAGTTCTCGCAGTAGCATCCGCCCTGCATCGACGTGGAAACCATTCCGTTGGGAAACCCGACTTTGATGCGGGGATCGATTGCACCCAACAGAATCGTTTGCGTCCCGCCCCCACTTCCGCCGGTGACCCCCAAACGATCGGCGTCAACGTCGGGCAGCTCGGCCAGAAAATCCAAGGCGCGAATCGCGTTCCAAGTCTGAAGCCCCATGATCGATTGCAAATTCAAATCGGCTTCGATACTGAAAAAGATCGGCTGCTCGCGATCGCTTTCCTGCGGTCTTGCTTCGGCGTGGCGATGTGCGGTCGCGAATTCGATCTGCTGTGAATCGGCATACCCCAGCATGTCGAAAATAAAACTGACACAACCCATCCGAGCAAGTTGAGCGCACCGCGCAAGCTTTGGATAACGTCCTGAGTTCTCGAACACTTCGCCGCCTGTCTCAATTTGCTTGGCCAATTCTTTGTCGTCCAAACGCATCGTTCGTCCGCCGTGGCCATGTGGACAAAGCACCGCGGGTCGCTTGCCATCGACAACACCGTTTTGATTCTCGGCGGCAGGCCGAAACAACATGCCGGAAACAAAGTGGCCGGGCAACGATTCGAAGTAAACTTTTTCGACAGTGAACCCGTCACGCACGATCTTGCCGTGAAGCACCGGCTGGATCGAAGTCTTTTCCGGCATCGGCCACAACCCGGTCGCTACAAGGACTCGACGCCGAAGTGAATCCGCACGCCGGTTCCATTGGTCAACGGACTCGGGCACAACAAACGGGAAGTGGTCGTCGAGTGTTTTTAGTTTTGCGGAATGGTTGTTTGATTCCTGTCCCGCCAATGGTGCACACAGAGTGATCAGAACAATGGCGAGCGATCCGATAGCAAAGCGAAACATGATGATGGGACCAACAGCAATGCGAAGAAGGGAAGGGCAGAGCAGGGGAGGGTGGGGGACGATTGATAGGTTAACAAACCTGGGAGCCGCCTGCGCGTCGTCGGAAAGAGCGATTGCATTGGTCCACTTCGTCACGTCGGATTGGCCGGCGACTCGGAATCTCGTACTCTTACACCGTTGTTGCCGTCAGGCTTTTTCCAATACTTTCCGCCTCACCCGCCGGCCGGCCCCATGTCCGCACTGCATGCCGATTTTTATGCCGATCAAATGGTCCAACACGCGACGGTGTTGGAGCAGAACGAATGCGTCGCGGAAAAAACGTATCGATTGCGTGTTGCCGCCCCGGCCATCGCTGCGGCCGCGGTCCCCGGCCAATTTGTCATGATCCGCTTGGCCGGCGTTGATTCGCCGCTGATCGGCCGCGCGCTGGCAATTTGGGACGTGCTACCGGACGAAAACGGCAATCCAACCTACATCGATCTGGTGTACCTGAAAAAAGGGACGTTCACGACCGCTTGTGCGGAAAGCCCGCTGGGGACGAAAGTCAGTCTGTGGGGCCCGCTGGGGAATGGTTTCGCGCCGCGGCCCTGCGAACACTTGATCATGGCCGTTGGCGGAATCGGTCAAACTCCGA
>JAGQPO010000712.1 GCA_020426665.1 Planctomycetales bacterium | reverse complement strand
GCGCGAGCGTTCGGGCACGCAGCGGGTACCATTCCCGGCGCTGCCCATAGGCTTGCGCCATACGGCTAATATCAATCGACATCAGCCGACTCGCGCGGTCGTTCGGGCATAGGGATCAATGATCTCCGACGCCGTCTTCAGGCCGTTTCAGTGCGAATCGGCTGAGCATTGCCGGCAACAGTAAGACGTCGGCAAATAACGCAGTTGCCAGAGTCAAGCATCCCATGATGCCAAAGATCCTGGCGTCGCGAGAATCGCCAACAATGGCGGAAGCCAGTCCCGCAATCAGTACGATGGTCGTCATCAGCAGCGCCGACCCGACACCCGTAAACGCCCGGCGGATGACCTCTTGGTGCTGTCCGCCGACGCGCATTTCTTCCTGGTATCTCGTCAAAAAGTGAATCGTGTCATCGACGGCGATTCCGACACAGATTGTAAACACACACACCGTCACCATTTCCAAGTGCTGGCCGGAAACGACAAGCATCGCTGCGGTCGCAGCGAGCGGGAACAGGTTTGGTATGACCGAAATCAATCCGATTCGGATTGAGCGATAGACGATGGTCAAAACAATCCAAATAACAACGCTGGCCGTCCCCAAACTTGTCGCCAGGTCGGTCACGATTTGGTAGATGTGACGCCACCGCCAAACCGCGTTGCCCTCCAATTCGAGCGTAAAGTTTTGATGCTGATCGGCGATTTGGTTCAGCCCCTCTTCAATTCTCTTAAACGCATCACTGTAGGCGGCGATCCCGAGATCTTGGACGCGAAACTGAACCGACGCAAATTGATATTCGGGGGTATAAAACGCCCGCTTCAGTTCTGGCGGCAGTAATTCCAGTAACGTCATGCGTTCCTTGGCATCGCCGTCACCCGGCAAAGCACGCAGCAGCTCGCCGACCCCGATCGGATTGCCGATCAGGGGCTCGTTTGCCAGCAGCGAGTTGACCTTGTTCAGTACATCCAGCAATTCGCCGTTGTCGGATTGTTCGTACCATCGGATATCCACCGAACTGAATTCCAACCCGCCCAGCGAATGGTCAAGGTGCCGCAGCGCCTGGGCGGCTTCGCCCGATTCGCTGAGCCCGCTGTATCGTTTCTCATCGGGCTGCAACCGTAACGACAGCACGGCCAGACAGATTGTGGTGACGATCGCGATGCGGGCAACGGCGCGGTCATGACGAAGAACCCAATCGACCAACGGGCCGACTCTGCGAAGTTGTCCGTCGATCAAACTTTTACCAAGACCGACGTGCAATCTGCTTCCCAAGGGCGATCGACATCCCAGGGGGATGACCGTCAAAACACTGATGAATGTCATTGCGACGCCGACCACACAGCACATTCCGAAGTCTCGAACCACTTCGTGGTGGGCCCAGAAAAGTGAAAGAAATCCAATCGCGGTGGTGGCGCTGGTCAACAAACACGCCAATCCTACGCGTGCGATTCCGCGTCGAGCGGCTTCTTTGACCGGCAATCCGCTCGCACGCTGATGACGGATTTCGACCATTAAGTGGACCGAGTCGGTCAACCCGACCAGACTGATCAACACCGGCACGATAATGTCGTTGAATGGGTTGTCCTGTAAATCAAAGAAATGCAGAATCCCGGTCGTCCAAAACACACCCACCGCGGGCGCGATGGCCACAATCGTGACGGCCGCGAAGCCGCGAAAAAGCACCACCGCCGACAACAGCATGATCGAGTAACCGATCAATTGGTACTTGGTTGAATCGGTGACGTGATTGTTCGCCATCATCAGGTGCAACGGCACGGGGCCCGTTAACTGGAATTCCAAATTGCATGCCGGAACGTTTGCTGCAATGGCTTCGGCCTGGTCGCGTATTTCGCTGGTAACCGATTCGTCAGTGGACGCGTAAAACCAATCGATGCTCAAATGCATCAACATCGTTCGGCCGTCTTTGGAAATCAGCTGGCCGACGGCGAGAGGATTTTGCAGGACACGTTCACGCGTTTCATCGAATTGACGCGTCGAAGCATTTTCACTTGGCAGCAAAGTTCCCGAGAGTCCGAACAGGTTAAATCCTGGAACGCTGTCCAACCACATCACGCTGTGAACTTGAGGCAACGCTTCCAGTCCATCGGTGATCTGCCGCATTGCTTTGAGACGGGCGGATGTAAAGAAGTCTCCACTTGCGTTATCCGTGACTCGGGCGACCAGGACACAATCACCGCCGCCGACTTGAAATGGACGGACGTTTGGAACCCGGCGGTCGGCTGGAATGATAGGCTGCGGCCGAGTCCTTCGGTTTCCGCGGCGCTGTCCCGAGTCTTCGTCATTTTTTCCAATCAGACCCTCGGGCAATTGGTCGGTGACCCATTCCGGATGGGTGAAACCAACGATGGTTAGCGACGAGATGAACAACAGAACCGCGACCTGTACGATCGGGTGATCCGCCCACCAAAAGAACACTCGCTCGGAAATTCCCGACGGTTTTGTAGACGATGTCACAGACGCTCGCCCGCTTCCGCGACCACTTCATCACGCTCGATTTTTCCGTCGTAATTTCGGTCCATTCGGTTGAATCCGTGCCGACGGAAAGTGACGGAAGTTTCGTCACGGGTGACAATTCCATCTTTGTTCAAGTCCATCCTGGCAAAGAATTCGTCCGCCAATCGTTCGATTTTTTTCTCCATCACTGCGATTTGCTCGCCGGTCCATTCCTCTGGGCGATCGGGTTTACGTTTTGCGCCGCCTCGTGGGATGGCAACATCGAAGAACGCGACCGCCATTTCCTCCCAAGTTTGGTCGCCCCAGGAAACGTAATCTTCTGGAGCCGGATTGAATGGATTCGCGGTCGAATTGTCAAACGTCACAGACATCTGAAGTGAATCGAGGGAACCCAATTCGATCGGTTCACGAAACTGGTACCAATGTTGCCAGTTGAAATCGTAATGCGGAACCCGCAGCAAAGGGTTTGATGATCCGTCGCGAAGTCGCGCGTCCAATTGAAACGCTTTGCCGCGCAGGTGCATATGTGGCGTGATACCAAGCATCCGGCTGTTCGGCGGAAACCGGTCCACCGACATGCTGACGACATGGTCTTTCGATCCCGGCGGGATTTCGAATTGATGGTTGATTGCCAACTGGGTGAACACTTCGTGGGAAACATCCCGTGCCGGGATTTCCCATACTCCAACCCGCGACGTGTCAGGGGTGATCCGACCATTGGGCGTGTAGTGCATCTGAAAGACCAATTTCGAACCGGCCGGAACCAATCGAGCGTGACCCGGTGGCAAAGTGACCGCCCGTTGACCGGGCACATAGGCGCCCATCCAACCGATCCCGTCGAAACCGGAATCGTCGGGAGGTCGGACGAAAACAATCGCATGATGCACGACGCTCGGATCACCAGGGACGACCTGTGCGCCACGTATCCAATGGTCTTCGGTCCATTTCGGATCGACCACATAATATTGGTACTCCACCACGCCATCGGCCGGCACCATAAACGGTCGGTCGCGCATCGCGAATTCGAAATCCGGCTGTGTCGGAAATTGCCATCCGTCGTTATGGGGCGGCAATGGCGGCAGATCCGCGGGATCACCTTGCGGCATTCCCTGCTGCAACCAGCTTTCAATCGCATTTCGTTCTTCCGTCGGCATTGAACGTTGGCCGACAAAATGTCCGACGGCGGGATCGGCGTGCCAGGGCGGCATTCGTTTCTGGTCAATGACTTCCAAGATCATTTGCCCCCAGCCGACGACTTCATCGTATTCGGACAACTCCATCGGCCCGATCTCGCCGCTGCGGTGACATTCAACACAACGTCGATTCAGGATAGGAGCGATGTCGCGGGTGAACGTGACGCTTTGCGATTCTGGTTGGCCGGACTTGGGACGCGTTATCCGGGTGATCAGACAACCCACTCCGTTTGTTTTGGGTTGGGCGACGGGATGTCCGGAAAGGACGGCATCGATGGCGTCACGAAGATCATTTTGTGTCGGCGAGGCGCGGGCGACGCCGGGTTCGTACTGGTCGTCAATTCGGCCCTGGTATCGGATCAATCCCGTTGAATCAACGATAAACACCTCCGGAGTCCGGGTCGCGCCTAGCAAATCCGCGATTGATTGATCCGAGTCTTTAACGATCGGGAACGTAACGGAATGCTCTTTCGCGTAGGCGTCGATTTCGGCTGGAGAATCTTGCAGATTGCTGTTCACTCCCAAGAAGGCAACGCCTTTATCGGTGTATTGGTCGGCGAGTGATTGCAAACGGGGGCCGTACAATCGCGCCAGCGGACACTCCGTCCCAAGAAAACAAAGCACCGTGAATTTACCCGGTTCGACAAGCACCGGTTCGCCATCGGTCCCAAGCATTTTTTTTGGCGGCCACGTCAGCGGCCCACCGGCAACGGAAACGCGATTGAACAGGCAAAACGTCAGGGCAAAGCAGATGCAAAGGATCAGACGGCAATCGGCCGACCAGCGAATCGCCTTAATGGAGTCGCCTGAACGAGGAAGCCAAGTTCCGACATCCGCCAGCGCGTCGGTGGAGTTTCGAACCATTCGTTGAAGTCGTAGTTGGTAGTTCGTCGGTTTCATGGGGCTGATTCCTTCATCTTCTGAGCCACAAAGATAACTGAAATCATATCCGTAAAACTCTGCCAAGTCACTCGCCAGATTCTGGTTCACCGTCGCCATCGATCGACTGACCGGATGCTCGCTGGGGCAGCCGTTGTTTCGCAATCTGTTCGGCAGCGGTCGCCGCCGCCCTTGCCGCTTCCAATTGCCGCTGTGCGGCAGCACGTGCCCGCATGGATCGTACGTGGGAATACGCTCCTGCGATGAGTATCAAGGTACAAACCAATCCGACAGCGGATCGTTTGCGAAATCTCCGGCTTCCAATGGCTGTATGGGCTAACAACAGAAACGCGATCACCAGAAAACCCAGCGGCGGCATGTTCCGCGTAAAGACGGCAAACACACCGATGCAAGTTAGTCCAAAGGCAGTCCAGTAGCTGATTCCCCAGTATCCACTTCCGGCGCGATTTGATGCCTGGTCGTCGCTGCTGATTTCCGGAGGTGACTGATAGGGGTTTTCGTCGATCGACATTTCAACAGATTAATCCCTCGATGACCTTTCCGCCTTGGCCATCGGTCAGTGTTTGGTCGCGTCCACCACGATGATAAAAGACTCGTTCAATGTCTAACCCGAACAGATGCAGCAGCGTAGTGTGGTAATCGTAGTGGTTGACGACATTTTCAATTGCATGATGGCCGAATTCGTCGGTCTGGCCATAAACGGTCCCGGGGCGAAACCCGCCGCCGGCAAGCCACATGCTGAACCCATACGTGTTGTGGTCGCGTCCTACCTTGGCGTCACCCGCATCGTTTTGGATTACCGGTAACCGACCCATTTCTCCGCCCCAGTGAACAACGGTTGAATCCAACATCCCGCGTTGCTTTAGGTCTGCGACCAACGCCGCGGCGCCCTGGTCAATCTTGCGACATGATTTTGGCAAACTCGTGCGGATCGAACCGTGATGGTCCCAATATTGGTTCTTCGTAAACAACTGCACAAACCGAACGCCGCGTTCGACCAGTCGACGGGCGATCAGACAGCGAGTCCCAAACTCCATCGCTTCGGGATCGTCTAACCCGTACATGCGATGGGTTGCCGCCGATTCACCACTGATGTCCAAAGCCTCCGTTGCAGCGGTCTGCATCCGTGCCGCCAATTCGAAATTGGCGATGCGGGCTTCAAGCTCTGATTCGTCGGGGTGGCGTTGGAGGTGTCGTCGATTCAATTGGGAAACGAAATCCAAATAATTGCGTTGGGGCCTACCTTGCAATTCAGCCGGCGGCTGAAGATTCAAGATGCGTGGTTCTCTGGGGCGAATTACCGTGCCCTGATATAGCGACGGCAGCCAACCACCGGACCAATTCAGGACGCCTTCAACGGGCAATCCCTGTGGGTCGGTCATCGACACGAACGCGGGCAATTCCGCGGTCTCCGCGCCCAAGGCATAGGTCAACCAACTTCCCAGTGAGGGGCGACCACGCTGCGTTCGGCCACTGTTCATCGCGTGAATCGATTGGCCATGATTGTTCACGCCGGTATGCATCGAGCGCACGACGGTAATGTCATCGGCAATCGAGCCAAGGTGGGGAAGCAGTTCAGAGATCTCGGTGCCACAGTTTCCATGGCGGCTGAATTTCCACGGACAGCCCAATACACGAGAACTCGCTTGGGCGGCATTATCGTATTTGATCTTTCCCGGAAACTTCTGGCCGTCCAGTCGATTCAATTCCGGTTTGGGGTCCAATAAGTCCATTTGACTGGGACCGCCCTGCATAAACATCGAAATCATCGCGGTAGCCCGCGGCTGATGATGAGTCGGTTTGGGACGCAGGTCAAACCCGGAGCGATCCAAGTCGGGCTTCGTCGGTTCGCCGCGGGCTTCACGATGCAGCAACCACGTCGTTGCGAGTGCCGAAAGGCTGAGCGCCCCTTGGTTGACGAAGCGTCGACGGGCTATTTGTTGGGGTTCATTGATCATGGGAGCCTGTCGATCACTCGACGTACAAAAACCGGTTGGTGCTTAAAAGTGCATGACACAGCGTCGCCAAAGCGTCTTGGCCCGACTTTAAGAGTTCCGCTTGAGCGTCCAGGTACTCCATGGCCGATCGACGTTCGTCGGCAGAAGGAGATTGGCCTTGAGTCAACGTCCAAAGTAAAGCGATTTGTTCGGCGGGATCGTCACCGGCTTGAATCCTTAGCCGATCCGCCAGCTTCTTTGAGTGGCCGATTGCAAAGTCGCTGTTCATCATCATCAACGGCTGCGGTGCGACGTTCGACGCGTTTCGCTTGGTACAGTTCGGTGTCATCACCGGTCGGTCGAACGCTTCCAGCACACTCAGCGGCCTGGATCGTCGTACTTGGACATACACGCTTCGCCGTCCGGCTTGTTCACCAAGATCGCCGCCTTCGACGGGTTTGCGTTCGCCGTCCAGGTTTTCGGCGCCCAGCACGATTTGTCCGACTTCGTCCTCTTTAACCGGGACGGGAGCACCATGAATCGCGCGGTTCAGTTGGCCGCTGACTGCCAGCACCGCATCACGATAAGCCTCGGACTCCAATCTGCGAATCGGATAGCGCCCTAGTAAAAGGTTGTCCGGATCAACCTGATTCAGCTCAGGCGTTCGACTGGAGGATTGCTGGTAGGTACGTGAACTGACGATCAATCGATTCAGATGTTTTAAACTCCACCCGTTTTCAACAAACTCACAGGACAGCCAATCCAGCAATTCCGGATGGGTCGGCTTGTCTCCCAAGACTCCAAAATCGCCAAGAGAGGCGACGATACCTTGACCAAAGTGGTGTGACCAAATTCGATTGACGATGACCCGGGCAACCAGGGGGTGGTTTCCATCGGTCAGATGGTTCGCATAGGCCAACCGACGGCCGGAGGTTAGGACGGAATCCGAGTTTTCATCGATTGCGATTGCTGCACCTTCAAGAATTGCAAGTTCCCTTGGCGCGACCTTTTGCTTGGGTTGCTCGTGATCGCCCCGATAGAACACAAACGTTTCAGGGATTTGTCCGGGCAACTCTGTTAATGCTCGAACAAAATCCTCCGCAGGCATCTTGCTGCGAATCACAGCGATGCGGTCGGTGAATTCCTTCAAACTTTCAACGGACTTGGTTTCCCTTAATCGTTTCGCAGTCTGACGGTCAGTTTCCAGTTCCTTCGCAGCATCAGGGGCAACATGTGCCAGCGTTGATTCGGTCACTAAGGCGGCCGGATGTTCGTCAAGCAGCCGTACTTGTTCCGGAGTTCTGTCTGCTGCGGCAATTTTTTCCGCGTCGATAATCGCCTTGCGATCAACTTCCGAAAGGGCGTCCAGTGCCTTGGCGCGAATTTCGGCGACGATTCGTTTTGCCTTTTCCAGGCAGGCCGCATCGATTTTTGCAGCTTGGGCGACCCGTTTGTTGTCGTACAGGTACAACGATCCGGCACTGATGTTTTGGACGCTTGGATGTGCGGAAAGTAATTCGGTTTGTTCTTTTGTGCGTTTCGAAGTGTCAGTTCGGTAGGCGTTTCGCAGCGGTTCGCGCAAGGGCTCGTCGACCTTCTCCAATTCCTCTTCCAGCGTCAGATCGATGAAAAACTGTGTCTTCACGTTTTTCTCGACTTCAACGGCAGCAACGTCCGCTTCCAGACGCTTTCTTAATTCACGTTGTTCGTCAGTCGCCAAGGAGACTCGCCGTGCAGTCGGATTGCGCCAACGTTTCCAATCCAATGCCGGTTCAAAGATGGCGCGCATCTGGTAGTAATCGACTTGGCTGATCGGATCGTAGCGATGGTTGTGACATTGCGCGCACGCGACTGTCATCCCGAGCAGCGAAGTTGAAACGATATCAATCGTGTCGGCGATCGTTTGGTTTCGTGCCAGGTTTTGATCAATGCCTCCGCTGGCGGTTCCGTCGGGCGCCATCCGCAAAAAGCCCGTTGCCGTCAATTTTTCAATTTCGTCTTCACTTAAATTTGAATACGGCAGCGCGACCATTTCGTCGCCTGCAAGTTGTTCGCGAATGAATTGGTCCCACGGTTTATCGCGGTTGATGGAAGAGATCACATAGTCGCGATAACGATAGGCGTCGGGCCGGATCCGATCCTCTTCGGCGTAGCCTTCGGAATCGGCGTAGCCGGCGACGTCCAACCAATGTCGACCCCAGCGTTCGCCG
>JAGQPO010000711.1 GCA_020426665.1 Planctomycetales bacterium | reverse complement strand
CGGTTGTCGAAGTCCCAAGTCAGGGCGAGCGGATCACTGCCCGGACGAAGCACGGCCGGGATCGATGTCATGTTCCCCTTGACGTCATGCGTGATCGACTGGCCGGCCGCCGAGATGATCTCGTGGGCGTTGCCGTGCACCCGGTACTGGGTGCTGGCGTTTTCCGTGACACTATCCCAGTCGCCGACCAAAGAGAGGTCCCACGACTGATCCAGGTTGGTATCGTCGCGCTGCCAATTGACCAGACGATCTTCATCGTCATAGCCGCTGGTGCCCACGTCGAACCCGTAACCGCTCATTGTTCCGGTAATCCCTTCGCTGGTCTTGTTCTTGTTGTCGTCCCAGCCGTAGCTGAGATTGCCAATCGCCGCTCCAGTATAGCTGATGCTCGCCGACGTGTTGCCGGTGATGCACGCACGGGTTTCGACGACCCCTACGCTATTGGTGCTGGTCGGCATCCGTTTTCGCTCGTCATCGTTGACACCAGCGACGGATGGTTGTCAGAAGCCACGCAGCGCGTGGAAAACCGATTGACTGCTCTGCAACAGCATGCCAGCGGGCTTTGTGCGTAATTCTACTGGGTTAACGAAGTTTGGCCCTGCAATTGAACGGCCTGGCCGATTGATGTGACTCCCGTGACAGGCTGTTCTTTGCACCATCGTTGCCACACCTCGCGATACGATTTCTCTAACTCGGTGACGAATCTTTGTTCGTCTGCAATCGTTCGACGTGTCGTCTCGCGGAGTGTTTTCCGAAGTCGACTGAGCTGAGGTAGATCGTTTGCCAGATCAGCGATCAATGTCGCGTAGTCGCTTGGTGACTTAGCGATCCATTCTGGCTTGCCAAGATGGTGGACAATGCCCGCGGTTCCACGCGATGGGCGATTGTTACCGTAGAACCCGATCACGGGAATTCCCATCCACAACGCTTCCATCGTTGTTGTGCCACCGGCCCACGGTGTCGCGTCCAGCCCGATGTCGATTTCGGAGTAGGTTTCCAAATATGATTCGCCGCGGAATGTGTTGCGAACTTCGATGCGATCGGCGTCGATACCGCGCTGAACCAACGCATTGATCAGCTCCGATTTTAGTTCTTTGTTGAAACGCGTATTGAAGGCCAGTAATCTTGCATCCGGACAGGCCTTCAGCGCAGCCGCCCAGAGGTCGTGTGTTTGTGACGAGATCTTAAACGGCCGATGGAGCGATCCGAAGGTTACATAGCCGTTTCGTTGCGCCGGCAGGCTGGTGATTTCCGGCGCATTTTTCGGCGGCGTGAAACAAAAGGAGCCTCCGGGAATGCGAATCAATTGCTCGGTGTGCAAAGTAGGTTCCCCGACAGGGTTTTGAACGTCGCACGTCAGGCAATAATCGATCGCCTTTAATCCGGTTGTGTTCGGATAGCCGAGCCAAGAGATTTGGACCGGTGACGGTTTGTAGGCCAGAGCGGTCAGGCGGTTGCCAGACGTGTGACCGGCCAAGTCGACCAGGATGTCAATTTGGTCGTCAATGATCCGCTTTGCAACTTGTTCATCAGAGTAGCCTAGGGTGATCCGCCAGTGGTCGGACCATTCTTTTAATTGGGCGGTTACGTGATCCTCCACACCCGATTCGAAATAACAATAGATTTCGAAGTTTGTTCTGTCACGAAGCCTGAGAATTGGTTCAAAGAAAGCAGAAACCGCATGCTCGCGAAAGTCGGCCGAGGCGTATCCGATTCTTAGTCTCCGATACGGATCGCGGTCGTTGCGATGTTTGGCAATCGGTTGAACGTTTCCGTGAATTTCTCCCCAACGCACGTGTTCCTCGAATAATTGTTGAGGTGAAATCGTTGGGTCACCGCTCATCAAGTAGAGCAGACACCCGTGGGCGCCGCTCATTCGCGGATCTTGCTCGACCGCGTGTTTAAAACACTCTGCGGCGTCTTGCCGACGATCCGATTCGATGAAGACAAACCCCAGCGAGCATCGGGCGTGAGCATCATCCGGAGCAATTTTCAATGCCCGCCGGATCTCCTGTTCGGCCCTCTGTAAATCACCTTGACTTTGAAGTACGGTTCCCAGGTAATGGTGCGCTTTGGCGTAGTCGGGATATTCAGCCACCAAAGCCTCGAAGCGTTCGGCAGCCTCCGAGAGTCGGCCAAGGTTGACAAGCGTTCGGGCGAGCGTCATTTTCGAAACGATATCGCCGGGTCGTTCACGCACGACACGCTCGAGAATCATTAGCGATTCTTCCCACTTGCATTGTCGGCGATAGCACTCGCCGAGGTTCCCAAGTACATCAAGATTGTTGCTGTTGCGTTGCAAAAGATTTTGATAAATCTGTTCGGCGTCATGCAATCGATTTTGTTTAACCCAACAGTTTGCAAGGTTCATTGCCGCGTGTTCGGAGGCGGCGTCAATCCGCAATGCGATTTGGAACTGTTCTTCAGCCTGATCTAATTCGCCGAGTTCAAGCAAAAACACGCCGTAGTTGCTTCGAGTGTTGGCGTTTTTAGGGTCCGCTTGCACGACGCGGCCAAGGATTTCTAGCGCCTGCCGATCCTTGCCGAGCGCATGGTAAACCAGCGACATGTTGCCGAGCAGTTCCGGGTGATCACCGATCAGAGATTGCGCCTTCTGGAGACATTCGAGCGAGCTGCTGTAGGCTCCGGCTGAATACAATGTCATTCCAAGAAAGTGCCAGGCATCGGAATGATCAGGCGCTTCGGCCAGCACTTCACAATAGATCTGCTTTGCCGGTTCCAGCTGCCCGGCCTTTTGCAGCTCTAAAGCCGTTTCGATCTTCGTCGTCAGCGAGCCGTTTGTTGCGTGGTTGAGGCGTGTTTCGTGTGGCCGACGCCGACGTCGTTGAGGTTTGTTGGTTTTACTGCGTGCCATCAGGACGTGCTTCCAGCTAAGAATAAAGAATGCGGCGTCTTTTAATAGCCGCGGATTATCTGGCAGATGCGATCGATATCAACTTCGTCAATCGCGGTGCCGGTGGGCAGACAAATCACGCGACGACAAAGCGTTTCGGTATTCGGCAGATCCAGTTTCCGGTTTCGCTCCATGGATCCATACGGTTCCATGCGGTGACATCCAGGGTAAAAATATCGACGTGCACGTACGTTTTGGGCATGCAGTCGATCGACCAAGCTGTCGCGACTGATGCCAAACTCGGCTTCATCAATTTCAATGACGACGTATTGCCAGTTGGTTTGGTGCAGATGATCGTATGTCAGCAGACGCAACCCTTTCACGCCTTCCAGATGCGCCCGGTACAGCTGGTGGTTGTAGCGATTCTTTTCCCGGATCTCTTCCAAGATGGGGAACATCGACAACCCCATCGCGGCGCAAATCTCGGGCATTTTGGCGTTGGTTCCCAAATGAATGACGTGGTCCATTCCGGCAAACCCGAAATTCTTCATCAGTGTCAATCGCGCCGCGAGGTCGTCATTGTTGGTCGCGATCGCACCGCCTTCGAACGTGTTGAAAAACTTCGTTGCATGGAAGCTGAACACTTCGCAATCACCGAAATTGCCGATCATTCGCCTCTGATCGCCGCACGCGAAAGCATGCGCGGCATCGTAGATCACGGCTAAACCGTGATCGCGTGCGATCGATTCGATAGCGTCGGTATCGCAGGGGTTTCCCCAAACGTGTACTCCAACGATCGCGCTAGTTTGCTCGGTGATCAGCGATCGAACGCTATCGGGACAGATCGTATGATTGTCACGTTTGACGTCCGCGAAAACCGGCGTCAAACCCTCCCAGCACGCTGCGTGAGGCGTAGCAACAAAAGTGAACGATGGCAAAATGACTTCACCGGTCAATTCCAACGCATGGAATGCCAATTGAAGTCCGACGGTTGCGTTGCAGACAACAATGCAATGCTTGACGCCTAAGAATGATCGCAGCTTTTCTTCCAGCTCTTTGACAACACATCCATCGTTGGTAAACCATCGCCGCTGGAAAATTTGATCGACCAGCCGGTTGAAGTACGCGCGATCACCGACATTCGGTGCTCCGACGTGCAAGACGTCACTGCGCGCGCCATTGAGGTCAATTCGATGGGTGGTCTTCGTGACTGACATTCGCGCCGCGCTGAGTCTAAGGAGCAAACTTGTACAGAATGATTGGGGCAGTGCTACTTAGTTGTCGGCGATCGGAATCAGGGTCCTACAGGTTAAGCTGCGATCGGTCGGTATGCCCGCAGGGCTGCTGCAGTGAAGAATGTGTTTTGAACTCTGAATGTCCGCAAATACGCGTACATTAAAGCGATCTGTTTGAAGATCAGGATCGCCGATGCGTCGTTGAGGGTTTTCCGTCGGTGGACGCGACGGTGGTTGTTTTGTTCCCTGTTAACACGATTTGACGTAGTGTTCTTGCGCTCGCATTACCAATTCGCAACTCCAAAATGCGTCAGCGACGGACCAGACAATACTGGCATTCGCTTGCTCACGTGTTTGGGAATTGCGATTCTCAGGCGCGGGGGGGCGCTTCAGGAACTGCCGTCGTCGTTAGACGACGTTTAGCAATCGGTTTTCGAAAGCAGGCAACCGCTCGATTCAGCGTTCTCATTCACATCACCTGGACGTTTGGACGTTGAAATCTGTTGTTCAGACAAAGCGCTAACCTCGTTCACAGACCAGAAAGATACTGGCGCATAGATCGGGGTAGACATGACCAAGTTGATAGCAGCCCTCCAGGTATTCATCGGAGATGATATCGGTTTGAAGCAGGCGGTCCCACTGGAAGTTTGCTAACGCTTTGAAAAAGATTCCTGTTCGATAGACTACTTTCAAGCCGGCACGACGTGCATCTCGCTCTAAAGTATCAAGCGAATACGTGATGCGGTGTCCGTGGGCACGCTCGGCGTCTGTGATTGCGGCGTTGTGAGAGATCAATCCCATCTTTACAGCGATTTGTCGCGATGGGGCGTTTGCGTTGGGGCAAACCAACATCAATCTGCCATGTTCGGCCAACCATTCGTCGTTGACCCGCTTGAGTACCATGACCGGATCGTCCAGGTGCTCTAGAACATGGGTCAGAACAATATTTTCGTACTGATCGGGCAACGAAACCGTTTCAAATAATCCGTGAATCGGAGTGACCCGATTTCCGGTCGTTTTCAACATTGTCTCGATCGCATGGTCCGACGCTTCGACACATGTCAGGTCGTCAAAATGATCTAGCAAGCGTTTCGTGAAGCTGCCGTGATAGCTGCCTAATTCCAGGCACTTTCCCGGACGGAAGAAGGGTTCAAATGACCGCATCATGAAACGGTGCATCACATCAAGATCAAAGTTGTACGCATATTGATGCTCGGGGGTGTCCTTCAATTCAACGTTGTAGTCACGTTGTTCCTTGCATCCGTTCATTGATCAGCTCCTAAATCCAGTTGCATCGACAGGTTGTCTTCATTTTCACCTGTGATGAAGTAACCGAGGTTCATGTAAAGGGCTATGGCGGGTTTGTTCTCTGCAGTGACTTCTAATCGGATGGTTTGAATTCCCCGACGCCCCGCTTCGTGGTGACAGCGGTCAAGTAATCGTTTTGCGATGCCCTGGGAGCGATACTCAGGCAAAACGCTGACGTTGGAGATAAAGGCGTTGGGCGGATCGGAGTCGGGGTTCAAATACGCGGCGACAAGTCCGACTAGTTGTTGGTCGGCCCAGGATTCCATCGTTACCGATCGTGAAGCGAGCTTCTGAGCATAGTCCGCTAAATCGACACGCTGCTGGAGCGGCGGTCGAAAATGCGGTGAGCATTTCCGCAAGTGTTCCAAGATTGCATCTTCGGAAGCGTGGTTGATCTCGTACCGGATCGGATTTTTTTCTGCGGTAAATTTCAAAGGTTCCTACTCCGCAATCGCGATTCCGAAACCATGTCTGCCGAACTGATTTCCGTTGTACAGCAGGAACAGATTCTGGTCGTGACGAAAGACGTGTGGATAGCACATCATTTGACTGTCCCAGCTATCGGGATGGTCGTCGCGGCTGATGCCGACTTGGGTATCATCGCGGGTCCAGTGTTTCATGTCGTCGGAAAAGGCATATCCAATGCGATATCCTCGGTCCGGGTTACTGCGAAAATCGCTCGCGTATCGGTAGCAGAAGTACATGTGGTACCGATTGCCTTCGTCGATCACGGTCGGCAAGGCTTGGCATTCATCATCGCCAATCGCGTCGGCGATCAATTGTTCTCCGCCGGTTTTTTTCCAAACGATGCCGTCAGTCGAAGTCGCGTGGGCAATTTTGTAGATTCGGTCGGGTTCGGATTGGCCTCTATAGTGCCGCCAGGGATGTCCGAAGATGTACCACATCTGAAATTCGTTATCGAAACGCTGGACGAATCCGTCACCGACCAAACATGGTTCGTGCAGCGTTGCCGACAGAATCGGGCCGTCTCCGTTTCGGCTAAAGGTTGTTCCTCCGTCATTGCTGATGGCCAAGCCAATTCCGGTTTCCACCGAAACAGCGAGGCGACGACTCCACCCACACGTGTAAGCGTAGACCGAACCTCCTACGCGAAGGACGTTGAATGGAAAAATTCCGTGTTCGTCAAAACAGCCTTTTTCACCAAGCGCAATGACAGGATGTTCGGAAACGGCCAGGACGTTGCGCAAGTCCGTATCGAAATCGACGAACGCGACATGACTGGTGAATTTTCCATCCGCGGCGTCGCGTCGGCGAGTCGAGAAAAAGATGCGCACGAACCCATCGCAGACCAGTGCTTGCGGTGATTGGGCAAACTCCTTGCACCCGCTCGGCAAACAGTGTTCTGTCGGATCAAAGATTTTCCCCAGCTTTCTCCAGCGCGGCGCGGTATTGGTCACAATTCGCCCTCCAGCTCTGCGACACCGAATCCTTCTCGCCCGACTTGGTTGCCAAGATAGAATAGGTACGTACGAGCATCGATCTGGACGACGTGTGGATAGCTGACCATCTCACTGTCCCAACCGCTTTGTGAAACAGTGATTCCGGCGCGCTGATCATCGCGTATCCAGTTCACCAGATCGTTTGAATGGGCGTACCCGATCCGGTAACCGCCACTTTTACCGCGGTACTGACGGCTTCGGCGATAACAGAAAAACATATGGTATTTTCCGCCGGAGAAAACAACGTCCGGACTGGCCTGAGCTTCATCGGGTTCGATGCGACTTTCAATCAAGTCCTTCCCATGCTTGTTCCAATGCAGTCCATCATCCGAGGTCGCCATTCGTATTTTATAAACCGGCTCGGGGCGTCCATCATCAAGGACCCATTTGCGTCCGGCGATGTACCAGAGGTACCACTTGTCATGGAATCGCCGGATCTTCGGTCCACTGATCACAAACGGTTCATCGGGCGTATACTCAATGACGGGGCCCGGTCCCAGTTTCGCAAATGTTTTGCCGCCGTCTTCGCTCTCGGCGACGCCAATACCCGTGTTAAAGGGCACTGATTCGCAGCGGGTCCACCCGGCGTAATAAGCTCGGAACGTGTCTTTGTGCGCGATGACGGAGATGGGATAGATCCCGAATTGGTCAAACATGCCAATTTCCCCGAGTTCCAGGACCGGTCGGTCACTGACTCGCAATACATTCTTAATGTCGTGTCGATCCAAGTCCAAGAACGTGGAGTAACTGGTGTATTGTCCATTCGCATCGGGCGCTGGCCGACACGAAAAGTACACGCGTAAAAAGTCGTCGTGCAGTACCACACAGGGCGCCTGGGCAAACTCCGCGATCCAGCTTGCACTCGGGTATGTCGATACCGTGGGGTCAAACACTTTCCCCAGCTTTTTCCAACGATAAGGCTCGCTCATTTCGCAAGGCTGGTGTTGGAGAAAAGCGAGAACCCGTATTGCACGAAATCTTGGACTGCTGCCAACGAGTTGAACATCATCACGTCCAGAATCGAAAGCCACGGGACGAACGAGTGATTGAACTGTTGATACGTCCGGTTTTCGGATTGGATGAACCTGAGTTCGATTCCACGCGTTTCAAAGGCTTCCTGGTCGTACAACGCAGTCCCTCCCGCCGCATTAATATACATCGACGCTTTCAATGCGCCACAGATCGCCAGTACTCTGTCCTGGCCTCGCGCAGAGTGATCGACTTCGATGCTTGACGAGTCTACGATGTCTGTTGTGATTCCCAGATGATCGCGAAGCAGTAGCAAGGAATGCTTGATGAACCGAAACAGATTCGGTTCCGAACATTCAACCGAGTGTGTAAACAGTTCGAATGTGCTCGCAAAGTGCGGTGCTTTTTGATACGCCGATCGAATTCGATTGAGCAGTTTGCGACGATCAAAATCCACTGAGATTTCTCGCTGGTCGATGCACAAATAATCCGACGCCTTTCGCAACGGGATCGAAAAGACGGTGTCGGCTGCGTCGTGAAGATAGCGGTTGCGATTGATCCAGCCTTTCTTGGTGTACTGGATATTATCGTACAGCACCAATGTGTCGGCGGCCTGCAGCAGATGAAAGTAGCCGATGTAGGGAAAGAAATACGGCTGCATGATCGCGATCCGTTTTTCTTCCATCTGGATGCCCCGTGAAGAACCGCTGACCCCGCTTCTGCTCAAACGAGTGCCTCGATGATGCTGGTGTGACGCAGCACTCGTTCTTTGTTCCAAATCGATTTTGCGGTAGCGGAACTCGTCAAGAGTTTCGCGGTGGTGTCAGGATTCGCCGAAAGTGTTGACGACTTCCGCCACCGTCGAAACCCTGATTCTCAGTTGGAACAAAGCACTAGTGCTACGTCACGGTATCGACATGACCTGCCGGAACCTTTAGGTGCCACGGTCGTATTGCCGCCGACTAAGGTTGATTCACGGAGTCGCGATGTCCGTTATGCGACATTTGCCAAAGTACACTACCCAACAGCAACGCGACCACTCCGAGCCATCCGAACGCGTCCAATTGCAATCGAGTCGCGGTGCCGAAAGCCCAACCGAAACAGAATACCGCTGCGAACCTGTTCAGGTCTCTGCACGACTCTTCCGACCACGTGTCCGCGGGAACTCTGTAGGGGTTGACCATGGCAATAGAGCTGTTAGGTGATTAAGCCTGTCAACGGACCGTCACCACAGAATTCCGGGTTGCCAAACGTTTTCTCGGGCATTCCAAACCCTTCCAGAATGCTGAGCAACAATCGATTATGGGGGACCTTGCCAAAGTCGTAAGCTTCGCCAAGCCGGAAATCCAAACCGCCGCCGACCATCACAAATGGGATGTTATCGCGAGTGTGTGAATTTCCTTTGCCCAATTCGTTCGTCCAAATGATTGTCGTGTTGTCCAGCAACGAGCCATGTCCCGACGGATCAGGGGTTTCTTTCATGCGCCGCGCCATATGGGCGACTTGTTCGGCGTACCAGGTGTTGATTCGAATCAGTTTTTCGTAGGCTTCTTCATTACTGTCCGGTTCGTGCGACAGCCCGTGGTGGCCTTCTTTGATGTCCAGCCATGTCATGCGGGGCTGGCCCACGCTGTTGGTGATTTGCAGCGATGCGACCCGTGCAAAGTCGGCAAGGAAACTGTTGATCATCAACTCGATTTGCATCTGAGTGATTTGCGGCATGTTGTCGTTCTGTTCCTCAATGTTGGGCGGCAATTTGGGAACAGCGTGAACGGTACCGGAATCATTTTTAGTCGCTGCCGCCAGTTCGGTCTTCAGCTCCTTTTCAACGTTTCGTACCAGATCCAAATGCAAATCCAAGATTTGCCGGTCTTCGCTACTTAGCACTTTGCTGACGCGTTTAAAATCGCCTGCCAAGTCATCCAAGACACTGGCGAGCATTTCACGGTTTTTCGCTTGTCCGTACAACTTGTCAAACATTTGATACGGATCACTAATCGGTGCGACCGGCTGATTGGCGCCGGCATAGGACATTCGCGTCCAAGTGTCTGCGCGATCGGGGACCATCACGCCGAATTCAAGTGAACCGAACCGGGTTGCCGTTGCCGGATCTGCCTGCAATTGGTTTTTGACATGTTGGTCGACCGATATTCCCATTGACCAACCGGCCGGCGTATCGCTGCCGCCTTGAATATCGCCCGGGAACAACTCGATCCCGGTCAGAAGACATCCGATGCCCCGCATGTGACCGTCGCCGTCGCCCTGGATTCGATTGCAAATGCCCTTCATGGTCAGCATTTGATCTTTGAAATCGGCAAGCGGCTGAAGGATTCGTTTCAAATCGAAATCTTTACCGGCTTCATCGGGCCAGAAATGATTTGGGATCACGCCGTTGGGGCTGAAAACGAACACCAATCGTCGTCGGCGGTTTGTCGCTGCGGATCCCATGCAAAGGCTGGGCAGCCCCATCAACAGACTTGCCGCGGCAGTGCTGATACCCATCTGAGCCAAGAAATCACGTCGATTCATTGTTGTATTCCTGATCCAATTGGTGTGTTGCGACGACCACTGCGACTTCGACAATCAGTCGACGCATATGATAACCGCTATCACGAAATCGTTTGACCAAATCTTCCGCAACGTCTTCACCGTAAGCCGCCAGGGGCTGTTTGGCAAAGTGCTCGAACACTCGTTCAACAAACGCGCGGTGCGCATCATCGTTGTTTGCCATAAAGTTCGCCAGATCGGCGGGCGTGGCGAACGAGACCTGTTGACCGTCACGCGACAGGTAGCCGCCCGTCGCATCGATCGGTTTCCCGTTTTCCTGCTCACGAAACCGTCCGACGGCGTCAAAGTTTTCCAGCGCGAACCCGAGTGTATTGATCTTCTGGTGACAAACCTGACACTTCGATTCGCCGGTCTGCAACTCCACTCTCTGGCGAGTCGTCAAATCGGGATGCAGGTCGGGATTCAGCGGAGTAAACGCTTCGTTTGGCGGTCGTAAGGTTCGCCCCAACACGCGACGAAACAGGAAGACGCCACGATGAATGGGGGACGTTGTATCGAAGTAACTCAGGTGGCTCATTACCAAGGGGTGCGTCAATACACCAAATGATCTGCCGCCGGCCGGTTTACTTTGAACCAATTCATTCGAAACACCGTCGACACGACCCTCGACACGACCCTCGACACCGGGGATCCAACCTTCGCCAAAAAAGTCACCGAGGCGAGAGTTCGTCCAATTGAAATCGCTGGAAAACAATTGTCGGTAATCACTGGAATCGGACCAGAAGACATCGCCGATTGTTCGTTCAAGTGAACGTCGCAAATCGAGGATCATCACTTTGTCGAAACCCGCATATTTGTTTTCGTCCTTTGCAACTTCGGCTGCCGGATCGATGTCCAACCAATCAAAGAACATCTCCATCATCTTTCCGTGCAAGCGCTGGTCATCGGACATTCGCAACGCCGCTTGTCGAATACGCTCCTCCGCGTCCTTGTGATCAGGAGCGAAATGGTTCTTGGAAACCTGATCGAGCAACCATTCATCCGTCGGCAAAGAATCAAACATCGTTAGCGCCAGTCGCGTCGCGACGCGGTTACTGGGGGCAGCATCGTGATCCAACGTCGGATACAAGAAACGCGGCGATTTGATGATCAGTAGACATGATCGGGCGATCGCCAATAAATCGTCTTCAGCCTCGGCAAGCTGGTCATCGACGTACAACTTTTGTGACGCCTCATCCAAGGGTGCCCGAAATGCGATCGTCGCTAACTCGCTTAGGAAACCCCGCAGTCGACTACGGTTCTCGTCTGAGTCACGTCGATGCTTGCGTCGATATTGGGGCCATAGCTCGCTACCGGCGATCGATCCGAATTCCAATGCTGCGGCTGTCACGGCATCGTCCCACTGGCGATCGACACGCGTTCCCCGATCATATCCATAGCTGCGGTCATCCGGCGGCAGCTTCGTTTGCAACGCAAAACCGCTCGGTTGCGTCGACGGAATCAAGTACTCCGTCGGAATCACCGTTTCCGCGCCTCCCGGAGGAACCCATCGAAGCGCGAACTTTGCCGGCGGCAATTCGGTTTTTCGCTTCCGCTGCGTAAAGTCAATCTGAATGGCGTACTGTCGTCCGCCTATCAGATTAAGTGTCCGACGAAATTCCGTCTTGCCTTCGGATTGAACATGGTTGTCGATTAAGACGTAATCGTGATGCCCAAAACGCAACTTCATCGAACAAGTCGACTCAACGACGATTTCGTAACGCCCTGTGTGCTCGACCCGCAGAGAACCAGACCAATGGATGTAGAACTCATCCGGCGTCACACCTTCGACGGGGGACTCGCGGCCAAAGTCAAAATCTAAAACGGGATCGACGCGTTCAACTTTGAGTTTCTCTTTGTCCCAGCGTCCGCTATCGAAATACGAAGCACTAAGCCCGCGCTCCTTGACACGATATGAAGGACCAAAGAAATGTTGATACAGGTCCGCGAGACTCTGTTGGATCTGTGTTCCGGTTAGACGCGACAGGTCCCGCTGCGCGGGACGATTTCGTCTTTGGGCAGCTTCGGAATAGAACGTTTCGTGGATGAATCTTGCGACCGCCTTGGCATCGTCTCCGACACATTGCTCGGGATCCTCTTCAGGCATTGTGTCGGCGATAAGACTCGCTAGATCACTTACGGTAGCGTCGCCCAGCAACGGATCTGCGTATCCCTCGGTTCCGCCGCGACCTCCTTCACCGTGACACGATAAACATTGATCGGTGTAGATTTTTTGACCACGCCGCATCTCCCCTGCCCCAGACTCTCCTGACGCAGGCAGTTCATCGGTCGGCGGCTCCGCCGACACCTGGCAACCCGTCGACAGCAACACACAGACGATCCCGCAACATCCGATACGGATGGAAACGCGGATGATTGCTTCGACGTTCGTCGCAAGGCTTTTCATGGTTGACGTAATGGCGTGATCGTTCATACGCTTTCCAAAAAACATCACACACTTTGACTTTCGCGTCGCCCGATCATGTCGGCGATGCTCCGCGGGTATTCATAGTGTGGTGTCAACCATGATGCGTTTCTGCCGGGAAGGCTCTTCGCACGATGGTCGCTTTTCGTGAGGTTCAGTCGCCTGGCCTTTCCGTTGATGAACTTCCGTGAAGACGAAGCCACAAGTGAAATCAGTGTCAGACGATTTGCGTTACGATTCCGGAAATCTGAATTGGTGTGGGTGTCGCGTACAGGCGGGATGATTTCCGCGACATGGTGGGTGGGTATTGAGGCAAACCTCTGGGAACGCCTCGTCACCCTATTAAATCAGACTCAGATGGCAAATCAAATGGTAACAAGCATCAATGGGCCGTGTTTTTCGCCATAAATGCTGTCTTTGCCCGACAAAATATTGGAATCCCGCTGTTCAGGATCAACGCTGAAACTCTCACAAATTACCACCGGAAACGCCCCTTGGCTGATTTGGGGTGATTCTGCGATACTACGTGTCCAAAGTCGCAAGTCACTCTCCACCACCACTCTTTTTAAAGGCTGCCAGACCACCCCCGGTGACCGCCCTCCTGCGGAATTATCCGCTTACGCGTTGCTGGAACCGGGACGGATCCTCGGCAAAACCACTGACAGGACCTCGAATGCTAAAGAATTTTTCGCCCAAGTCACTCGGAATCAACGGACGCCAGAGCGAGCTAATTGAACTGGCGTTGACCTACGGATTCGCGTCGATGGATATCGACATGTACGAGATTTTGCGTCGGTCGCAGCGGACATCGGCAGACGATGCTGCAAAGTTCTTGAAGGCCGCGATGGGTGAAGGGATGGGGCGATTGGAGCAAATCGGCGGGTTTCCACTGGAAATCAACCTGGATGCCGATGACGAGGCCTTCAAAAGCCAAGTCGGCGCGTTACATCCTTTGACCGAACTGGCGGCTGACCTGGAGGCCACGCGAGCCTACATCAACCTGCCATCCGCGACCAACCGATTGCCGTACCACGAGTACTTTCAAACCCAACAAAATCGACTCTCCCAGATCGCTGAAGTCCTCTCCGGTAAAGGTATCCGTCTGGGGGTTGGGTTTGACGCGACGAAAGTTCAAAACGACTCAAAGGAATTTGATTTCGTTCGCAACGTTGAAGGCTTGATTGCGATGATCAAGTCGGTTGGCAGCCCCCATGTCGGATTCATCGTCAATACATGGGATTGGGCGGTGGGCGACGGTGGCATGGATCAACTGAGTGAAATCTCGGGCTCGGACATTGTCGCCGTACGTCTTGGCACCGTCGCCGACGACGCGGACCCCGCTAAAATCACGCGAGCTGATTGCGTGCTCCCCGCTGCCACGGGGGGGCTTAACCACGTTAACGTCGTCAAGCACTTGATCGCTACGGGATTCGAAGGCCCAATCAGCCCGTGTGCTTCGCCGACACGCTACAAAGGCCAGACACGAGAAAACACCGTCAAGGATGCCCAGGAAGCGATCGATGCAATTTGCACCGCCGCCGGACTGGAGGTCAAGCCATTGCCGATGGACTTGATCGAGGACATTCCTTACGAAGCAACGCCCGTCGCTTGATCGCGGCTGGCAATGACATCGGTTGTTGGGATGAGTCCGTACAACCGATAAATCCCACATGAACCGCTGCGGCCGGGTAAATCTCCGACGACTGGCCGCGTGGGTGAGGGGAACGTGGCCAGCGTTACAATAAAGCGCTCCTAGGGTTTGGCGAGAACTCCGCTAACCCTATTGATGCACGATATGTCCGCTGCGCCGATTCCTTGGAAGCACATTCGCAACGTTTTGGTGCTGTTTGCACCGCTGTGGGTTGGAGCCGTCGCCGCTTTCGGGCTGATCGGCGTCATCTACGCACTGTTTTCGGCGGACGTCTATTCCGCTAGACAACCTTTGGTCGTTCGCGACGAAGCCACTCGGGCCGTCGATCGACTTGGCCGGTTTGCCAGCCAGACCGAACTGAAAGCTGCCCAAGAAACCATTCTGGAAATGACCCAGAATCGCGAAGTCGTCGCAGCGGCGCTCCGCGAAATTGGACCGCCAGATGGTCGGATTGACGAGAACTGGCCGCCGCTTTCGACGATCGACAGTGTGATCAGTACTTCGGTCAACATTCTCGCACCCAAAGGAGCCGAGTTCGGCAACACCGAAGTCGTCTACCTGCAAGTGAAAGCGGGTGACCGAGATCGTGCGGTCCGCTTCTGTCGCGCCATGTACGACAGCTTGACCAAGCACCTCCGCGATGTTCGACGTGTCAGAGCCGACAGCGTTATCGTTGAATTGACTCATGCTAGAGATCTTGCAAAGAAGAATTTGGACGAAGTGACGTCCAGGATGCAGACAATCGAAGTGGAATTCGGTGAAGATCTGGGCGAACTACGAAGTCTAAGTGAAACACATTCAGGCGATAGCAGTATTCGGCGCGCCTTGATAACGACAAAGGAACAATTGCAAAAAGCCGAGCTGGATTTGGAGAAAATGCAGTCGCTTTATTCGCTGTTGGTCGCGGGTTCAAAAGATCCTCGCAAATTGTTGATCAGCGGCGGAGACCTGTTGAACAGCCAACCTTCGCTACAGCGATTGAAAGACGGGTTGATCGATGCCCAGCTGCGCGCCAGTCAGCTCTCAGGCGTCTACACGCTGGAAAACCCGAAGCGAAAAGCAGCAATCGCAACGGAACGGGAGATCCGAGAGAGGATCATCCAGGAAACACTGTCGGTGATTGCATCGATGAAACCAATGCTGGAATTGGAAGTCACGCAAGTGGCCAAGTTGAAGGACAAAGTCGATTCACTTTCCCGCAAGTTAGAAATGCTTGCCGAAGCACGCACGTCGTATTCGGAAATTGACGCCGAGCTGAAACAACGTACGCAACAACTGGCCGAAGCGGAACAACGTTTGGTCGAAGCTCGGGCAAGCCGATCGGCCGCACTGTCGACCAGCTTGGTCGCCGAATTGGGGCCTCCTCAGGTTTCGGATCGACCCGTTGGGCCGGGTGCCGCAACGTTGACCTTTGGGTCCATGGCTGCAGGGTTAATATTTGGTCTCGGGGCTGTGTTTTTGATCGCGCCGGGGCCGACACAATCGCAAGGCCGTCGTCGTTGGACGGACCATTTGGAAGGCCAGAATCGTCGCGCCGAAGACCGCGCCCGTCTTGCCGAACAAAAGCGTCGCAGCAGTGATGAAGTCGTGGAACCAGAATCGGTTTCACAGTCTAGCTGACGGTTCAAAAAGCGTTCGCGCGGCGAACCGTCTGCGGATAACGATTACCGTCGCCAATCAGCCCACGCGGCTTTTCTGTCGGATATAACATCGGCGGGCGCGTGGATTCCAAGGGACGTCAATCTGAATTGCGTGACAAGACGCAGCCTGTCTGCATTCATTCTGCTTGTTGAGCAACC
>JAGQPO010000710.1 GCA_020426665.1 Planctomycetales bacterium | reverse complement strand
CTCACGCACGAGTTCCGCTACCCGAAAATCAAGCTGCAGCGAAGCACCGGCACGACATTGTTTTGCAAGCATTGCCAAAGGGGTGGGGTGATTTCTCAGATCCTGAGGTTTCTGGGATTGATTACCATCAATGTTGTTCGCAATGCTTATGAAAGTATCCGTTTCGCCCACCGACCACTGCGGCCGCCCCGTGACATTCCTGATTACATGTGAGACCGCTGGGACGATGGTTCCTCAGATGCTTGTCGCTGGTGAATGTTGCCCCGAGGCATCCGATGGTGTGGTCGATACCTGTGGCGGCGAGGTTGCCAATGACTTGGCGTCGTTGTTAGACGCGCCGATTTTGAGTCATCGTTTCCGGACAGATTTGGTAGACGTCAGTCGATCGTTGAACCATCCAAAGCTGTTTGGCAAGATTGCGAAAAGTTGGTCGGCCAGTCGAAAACAACAGTTGATCGACATCGCCTATCAGCCATTTCGCGATGACGTGGAAGCAGCGCTTGGTCGAGTCCTTCAACAATACACGTTCGTCATCCACTTGTCAGTGCGATCGTTTGCGTCACAGCAAGGAGGCAAGCGTCGGAGAACAGATGTCGGGTTGTTGTACGATCCGGCGCGACGTGACGAAATGGATCTATGCGCGGACTGGGTCGACGAACTTTATTTTGTTTACCCGCACCTGCGCGTGCGTCGCAACTATCCGCGACGAGGCACGGTCGACAGTTTGACTAAGTCGATGCGGGGTCGGTTTTCGGCCGACTTGTACATGGGCGTCGAAGTTTGGGTCAACCGAGCCTGGGCGGCGCGTCGAGTCCGGCTGCGCGATGAGGCATTGACGCACTTCGCCGAGGCACTGCGTCAGACGATCGACGCATCCGATGCCGAAGCTGCGTAGAGGATCATTGTCGTTGATCGCTCCGCGATCAAAGCGTCAGGACCAACTCAACCAACTGAGAATGAAGGTTCCAATGGAAGCGGAAGTCGTCAAGACTTTCGGCGATTCCTGACACCGGCCGAAACTCTTGGCGAGTTCCGCTACAGTGAAATCGAATTGGCGCGAAGCGTTATGCCGCGACGCGTTGTGGAACGCTGGCGAATTGTTCTTGCAGGATGATTTCTTCGGCGAGGGCTTGGTAGTCCGCTGCGCCGTTGCTGTCGGCAGCGTATTCGAAGATCGACTGACCGAAACTGGGGGCTTCGGCAAGGCGAACATTTCGTCGAATCCTGGTTTCAAAGAACTTTGCGTTGCGAAAGAATTCTCGACCGCCCTTGGCCGCTTGGAAGAATTCGTCGATGTCGGTGCTGACTTCCGCAGCCAGTCGCGTATTGGAGTCATACATACAGAGCATGACGCCGGAAAGACGAAGTTGGTCATTCAGTCGACGTGAAACGACTTCGATGGTTCGCAGCAGTTTGCTGAGGCCGTGGAGGGCTAGGAAGTGCGGCTGCAATGGAAGGAAGACTTCGTTGACGGCAACCAGTGCGTTGACGGTCAAGACGCCAAGGCTAGGCGGGCAATCCAAGATCAAGTAGTCAAATTCTTCGCTGTCGTCGTCCAGTCGGTCGCGCAATATCATTTCGCGTCCCACTTCGCCGGCCAGTTCCAATTCGGCGGCGGCGAGGTCCAGGTTGGATGGAACAACCGAAAGCTTGTCCGAAATGTCACGACGCGCATCGGCAATCGAAGCTTCGCCGCAAAGAATCTCGTACATCGTGGGTTCGCCGCCGACGGCCGTGATGCCGAGGTGCAATGATGCGTGAGCTTGTGGATCCAGGTCCATGATGCAAACGCGACGACCTGATCTGGCGAGAGCTGCGGACAAGTTCACCGAGCTGGTGGTCTTGCCAACGCCACCTTTTTGGTTGATCACTGCAATGGCGCGCATGGTTTCGATTCCTGGTAAATAAAGTTCAGTGTTTTGCGAACATCTGGCGGACGCGGTCAGGCAGTCCGAAGGCGTTAGGCTGCGGCGGTGCGCGACGAGTCGGCGGACGGTTGCTCGATTGGGGCCTTGTGAATTTTCTGATAGGCCAACAGGACCTCGTGTAGATCGGCGTCAATGACAACAACATCGTCGGCGAAATCGTTCAGCCAAGTACTGTTGCGCTGATGGGCGTCGATCAACAACGGCGCCAACAACTTGATCGGTACCGAACGCGTCCGTTTGGGAGCTGTGCCGGCGATTTGGTCTAGTTCTCGCATCCATCGAGGATCTGTCGCGTTGTGGCTGTCCGGTTTGGAATGGGATACCTGGGACCAGACCTTCCAACCCGCCGGTAATCGGTGTTCAAAGTTGCTCATCAAATCTCTTGTCGATCCAAATTCAATTTACTGAGGGGTCGGCATACCGAAGGGGCTGCGTAACGGGTATCGACTTTGACGGCTGGGAAAGTAAAGACGAATTAACAGATTTTGACGGTTGGTTTAGTTTCACGCTGAAAAGGGTGTCGAGAATCGCGAAAATGCCGTTGCTGAGTTGTCTTGGAGGTGATTTCGGTGGACGTCCGGATCAGATACGGCCTGTCGGGGAACCTCTGGTCCTGATCCTGAAATGGGGGGGCTATGCATCCGCGGGCGGGGTGTTTTGGTGCGATTGGAGCGCGTGACGCCACGATTCATGGTTCCCTCAGTTGACAGGTACCGCGTGCGGCGCTATTCTCGCGCGGCGATTGCTGGGGGGACGAAGCCGTCTTTTGATGCCGTCCAGAATCGCCCCACGTGGGGATTTCCCGCCGCGGACGTCGATAGCCGGCTTGAAGGCGTGGCAGGCGCGGCACACCAACGATACTGGAACGCTTACCATTTGATGCACATTTCGCTGCATCTTTGATGGGATTGGCGTCCGGACCAACACCGAGACCGACTGATCATGGCCGTCGATCTAGAAGCAATCGCTCGACGCGGGCGATGCGACGCATCGAGTTTGAAACTTGCCTTGCCGTTACTTGAACAAGGCTACGAAGCTCCTTTCTTGGCCCGTTACCGACGAGACGAACTCGGCGGATTGGACGAGGCGACGCTGTGGAGTCTGAAGATTGCCGTCGAGGCAGAACAGGAGTTAGCGGATTTTCGCGAAGACCTGCTTCAGAATTGGCAGTCGACTCCTCTTGTGGACCCTGCAATCGGCGAGGCAATTCGCAAGAGCGGCTCCAACCGAACACTCCAGCGGCTCGGAAAGCGGTTGCGTCAAGAGACGGCGGCCGGGGTCGATTCGGATGCCAATCGACTTGCCGTCCGCATGTTGAATCCGGAGAAAGGCGACTCGTCTGATCCGGCTGCTGTCGCAGAGGCCATGGAATCGGTTTCCGATACCGCATCGGCGGTTGAGGGTTTGGCCGCCGCTATCCCCGCACGGTTGGCAGGTGACCCCCGTGTCATCAGTGCTGCCGTCCGTTGGCTCAGTCGCAATGCCAAGATTCATATTTCAAACGTTCATGACCCGCATATTAATGCCGGCGACGATGACGAACCGCATGATGGCGAATTGCATGATGGCGAATTGCATGACGGCGAATCATCAGATTCAGCCCAGGCATCAGGCGATGCGGATCACGAAAATTCCGTCGTAGCCGAAACCGCGGCGACCGAAAATCACGGTGACCAGATCGCGGCCGGCGAACACGTTGCATCGGAAACCACCGACCAGGATGCTGCGTCCCCAAGCGTCGCCGAATCGACAGAGTCAGTTCAGCTAAACGAAGACGGAGCCAGTGATGAAGTCACCGGGGCGGACGTCCCAGCCGAGCCGGTTGGTGAGGCCGAAACCGAGATCGCCGAGACGGATTCCACTGTAAATTCGGACGAGGGATCGTTATCGGAAAGTTCATCTTCGGTGGCGTCGGGCGAAGACGCGGGGGATCGTTCCTCGGAAGATGTCGTTGCTGACGCACCTGCCGCCGCCGAATCTGATTCCGCTGCCGCCGCGGAATCGATCCCAGAAGAGTTGCCTGGTTTCACCAAAGAGCCGGGGGAGAAGACCGGGAAGAAGAAAAAAGAGAAGGCTGCGCCAAAGAAGCAAAAGAAGATTTCGCCGCGACAGCGTCGTCGTCGCTGGTTGGTCAGCGTTTTGAAGCCGCTGGAGGGAAAGCGTCTGCCGGCAACGAAGCTGAGCGCCTTTCAAGTCGTGATGCTCGGTCGCGCTTTGCGAAGCCAGGTTGCCGTGTGCGCATTCGAGTATGACGCGGCGAAGTTAGTCGGCGAAATCAAGCGAAGCGTGATCGGACTGAACAAGGGAATTGAAGCAATTCTCGGCGACGTTGTGATGCAGCACGAAGCGGACATCCGTGAGGCCGCCGAGGCGGCGTGGTGGGATGAACTGCACGAGCGTGCGTCGGCACGATTGGTCACCGTGGTTGCGGACCATTTGCGGCGGCAAGTCAACCGCGGCCCCGTCGACGCAAAAGTCGTGATGTCGATAGATGCGGTCGGGCCGAAAACCGCCGCGACGGCGATCGTATCGGCCGACGGTCGTGTGCTTCATGGCGAAGATTTGCCTTGCCAATTGTCCGGCAATGTGCGCGGTCAAACGGTCGCCAAAATGGGTGAACTGATTCATCACTATCACGTCGATTTAGTGGTGGTCAGCAATGGACCGGCACGCCGTGCTTGCTTGATCGCCTTGGGTGATCTGATCGCGCAAAGCCCCGATCAATCGGTGCGCTGGACCGTCGCCGATCGAACCGGTGCGGACAGTTATTCCAGCAGCGACGTTGCCAATTCGGAAATGCGATCGACACCCCGTCGGTTCCGCGCCGCTGCGTGGGTTGCGTTTTCGGTTCTGCACCCGGCGCAAGCGTACGCCAAAGTCGACCCGATGCGGTTGCGGTTGGCATCATTCCAAAGTGAATTGTCCGACGAGGCGCTGGAGATTTCTCTCGGGCACATCATGGCCAGCGGCGCCTCGCGTGGCGGCGTCGATGCCAACGCCGCACCGTTGGGATGGTTGCGTCAGTTGCCTGGAATGAGTAACGAAGTCGCTCAGGCATTGGTGGCTCGGCGAGAGCAGAAACTGTTTTCGTCGCGCCAAGAATTGTTGACTCTCGAGGGATGGAAAACGGCCGTCGAGACTCGCCAGGCGATGGCGTTTCTGCGCGTTTTTGAAAGCGATGAAGTTTTGGACGGGACGTTGATTCATCCCGATGATTATGCGTTGGCAAAGAAGCTGGCGACAGCATTGGAGATTGAGTTGCCGCCGCCCGCGCCGCCGGGATACGAGACTCCGAGTTATGAGAAACAGACCGCAGCTGAATTAAAGCTGATCGATGCGACGACGCCAAAGCAGCCCGCGCCGGTCGAAGACTTTGATCATGCGGGCGAAAAAGCGGGCGAGTTCAAAATCGATGATGACGTTGCGGAAACCGAAACGGCAGACCCGGTCGGCGGCGATGCGGGCGCCAGCGAACCGGATCCCGCCGAAGGCGACGCCGGCCAGAGTGAATCGGTTGCGACCGAATCGGTAGCATCTGACGAAACGACACCCGAATCGAGTACCAACGAGATTGTTGCCGAGTCGGATGAGTCCAATGAGTCTCCGGATGCAGAGGCGTCTGCCGACGAAGAATTAAACGCTGACGTGTCCAGTGACGCTGACGCATCAAGTGCCGAAGCGGCACCGTCGACGTCCGAGTCTCCGGCTTACGAGCCGATCAAGCGTCCGCTGCCGGAGCGTGCAAAAATCGACAAGTGCATTAAGGAATGGCAGGTCGGACGGCATCGGGTCAATCAACTCGTCGGTTGGTTGTGTGATCCATTTGGTGAAACGGCGATCAGCAACGATCCGCCGGGCGTGTTGAACACCATGCCGACTTTGAAAACATTAAAACCCGGCGATCAAGTCGTCGGCGTCGTCGTGGGCGTGATGAGTTTTGGTGTATTCGTGGAATTGGCGCCCGATTGTAGTGGCTTGATTCACGTTAGCCGTTTGAGCGACGGGTATGTCGAAGATTTGAATGAAGCAATTCAGGTCGGCGACGTGGTCACGGCATGGGTAACGGGTATCGACGAAAAACGACGGCGTGTCGGTTTAAGTGCGCTGTCGCCGGCCCAGGAAGAACGACTGGAAAAAGAACGGCAAAGCCGCGAAACTCCTGCGGCGCGGGGCGGGTTCCGTCGAGATTCGCAGCCGGGACGCGGACGCTCAGGTCAGGGCCAAGGCGGCCAGCGTCAGGGAGGCCAGCGCCAAGGTGGCCAACCCGGTCGCGCCGGTGCAGGGCAGGGACAAGCCGGAGCAGGACAATCGGCGTCCGGTGGACATTCGGCAGGCGGCGACCAAGGTCAGTCCGGTCGTGGCGGTGGACAAGGACGCGGCGGCCAGGGCCGAGGTGGCCAAGGCCAGGGCCGAGGCGGACAGGGACGCGGCGGACAGGGCGGCCGTGCAGGCCAGGCCGGTCGCGGTGGACGTAAGCCAAGGCAACCGGAGTCCTATCGAGTTGTCGCAAAGCCGGAGGCCAAACCGATCAGCGACGCGATGCAAAAAGGCGTTGAGCCGTTGCGTTCGTTCGGTGACTTATTGCAGTTCTATTCGAAAGCCGAAGAGCCGGCTGCGAAAAAGGAACCGGAGAAAAAGCAAGACGCGCCGGCGGAGGTTTCCTCGTCGTCAGCTCCCGCTGAGCCAAGTTCAGTTCAGCCGCCCACCGTTCAGCCGCCCACCGTTCAGCCGGCTGCGGAAAGTTCGCCGGTGTCTGCCGGGCAACCGGCCGCAGCGGAATCATCATCGTCCGGTAATGCAGGCGACTCCAGCCAGACAGGAGCGGAGAATTCGACGGGGGCGGTCGAATGAGCGATGATTTCAAATCGCGGTTTGAATCGGCGATCCAACGGGGTCAGCGAAGACGTGAGCACTCGGTCGACGAAGCCAAGCAAAAGGAGTTGACCGAAGAAGAACTGAAGCGGCTGCACACTTCCTATCGATTGTCGTTGTCGGAACGGATCGAAGCAAAGGTTAAAAACATCATCGACGCCTTTCCCGGGTTTCGCCAGGAAGCACTTTTTGGCGAAGTCGGTTGGGGAACGGCTTGCTACCGCGATGATCTGTTGATCCAAAGCGGTCGTCGATCGAATGAATACAGCCGGTTCGAAATGGTCATTCGACCGTACAGCGATTTGAAGGTGCTGGACCTAAAAGGAAAAGGAACGGTCAAGAACCGTGAACTTTTCAATCGAACGCTTTTTCGAAATATCGCCGAAGTCGACGTTCAAGAGTTTGAAGAGGTGATCGACGCCTGGACGATCGAGTACGCCGAGCAGTATGCAGCGAAATCGATCTAGGTTTGCCATCGCTGCGATTGGTTTTTGCAGGACCCGTTTACAATGAAAGTTTACGAGCTGAACCACGTCGCGATTCATGTCGCCGATGTGGACGCAAGTGTCAAATTCTATCGCGACGTTTTGTGTTTACCGCCGATGGATCGCCCGGCATTTGATTTCCCAGGTGCTTGGTTCCGGTTGGGCGAAAACCAGGAATTGCACTTGATCGGCGACCGTGACCTGCCGGTTTATTCCGGACATCGAGGCACCCACTTTGCGTTGATCGTCGACGATCTGGATGAATGGGAATCGCATCTTGATGCACACGAGGCGAACCGATTGCCCCGAAGGATTCGACCTGACGGGGCGCTGCAAACCTTTGTTCAGGATCCCGACGGCCATTGGGTCGAATTGTGCGTTCCACCACAACGGCGTTGATCAAAGCGAGATGATTCATCTGCTTAGATGCCGCTGTCGAAAAAACGCCCAAGTGCTTCGTGCAGGTTCAACGTTTGATTTTAGGGTGCGACAGACGTCCAGTCCGTCGACAAGTGTCGATTTTGACGGACCGGAAGTCCGTCGTACATGTCGCGGTTAATCTTAAGATTTAATCTGAATGAAACGCTCGCTTCTTCACTTGGATTCGAGCAACTTGACGATTTCGAAGTGTCCTTTTTCAACTGCGAAGTCCGCGGCGGATTCACCGTCCGTGTCGACGGTGTCTTTGTTGGCTCCGTTGGAAAGCAGCATTTCGACGACTTCCAAGTTTCCTTCGGCCGCCGCCATCATCAGGGCGGTCCAGTTTTCTTCCCCACCGACCGCCGCGATGTCCGCGCCGGCATCGATCAAAATCTTGCACGCTTCCGGAGCCGTTTTCTCGGGACAGCTTGCCGCGTGAATCAGGGGAGTCATTCCCATTCTGTCCACCGAATCAACCGTAGCGTTGTTTTTTAACAGCAGCTTGATGATGTCGACGTGGGCGTTGTAGGCGGCCATTGCAAGCGGCGTCAGTCCCTGCGGATCGGTTGAATTGACGTCCATTGCACTGTCAAGACAGACCTCAACGACACGGTATTTCCCATCGCGCGCGGCAGCCAGAAACGCTTCGGTACTGTACATGGGAGTCGCTTTATCTTCCGCGTCGGACTTGTCATCCGTTCCCGGTGCGGAATCGTTTTGGGCGTTATCGCTTTCGCCACCAACGGCGACTTGGCCTTGGGGATCTGGTTTGGAAGACGAGCAACCGATCGTTGAAATGCACATCCATAGGGCGGCAGCAGAGATTGTGAGAAGCGCCTGCGGAGTTGTTCGGGTGGGCATGTTTGCTGTTGTTAAAGGGCTTTTCGGATGTTTGACCGGCTGTGTCAACGGTCATGCGATTCTGTGTGTGCCGGCGGGCGGACGAACGCTCTGTCCCGGCAGTATCTCACATTTCTTCACGGAGGAGCGATCCGGTGGCAAAATTTTACGTTCAGTGCGGCAATACGGAATTGGTACTTTCCAGCGATTCGACCGATTCAGCCGCCTTGGCAATCATCGATCGAATTCTTGCTCCCCACCTTTGGATCTACGATGATCCGGGGCTGAGCGAATTCCAATGTCGTCAACATTTGATGTTGGAGGCGTTAATGCATTTGCCGACTGAAATATGCGTCAGCCAACAGGGTTTCGATCGTGACGATGCTGAATCGATTTCGGTGCCCGAGACGATCGGTTCCTGGCATGCACTGATGGTTGGGATGCGTCGGTTGTTCGCCGCGGCAGGTCTTGAACGCAGTGTTGCGGTCCTGGCCGGTGCCCACGCGATTGAACGGGCAGTCGGACCACGCCGAACGCCGAAGTGAGCCAAAGTGAATCGACAGCCCCAGCGTTGGTCTGTTTCACCGCTCGCATGGCAGGTTTTGCCGTGTTACTCTGACAAGTGGTTCATCGATCGGACTGAAGTGCTCCCTCACATCTAAGAATTAGGATTCCAGCGGTATCGGACGTCGTCACGACTTTCGACGATTCCTGGTTCCGAGCGGAACTCTTGACGAGTTCCGCTGCCCTAGAATTAGGCTTTGACGCACCACTAGTGTTTTCATTCCGATCGGCACTCTCATCCACTATGCCAACCAGATTGGCGGAGTCATACCGTGCAACAAGTCAAGATTTTCAAGTCCGTTGATACCGAAGTCGAGGACCTAGAAAAACAAATCAATCGGTTCATCCGAAAGAACAACGTTCGCGTACTCTCCATATCCGGAAACCATTCAGCCGCACCAGCTTCTAACAATGGGCCGCTGAACACATTTTCCGGTGGTGATATCACCGTGATTATGTTGTTCGAAATTGAAACACCCGGGCGCTGAGCGTCCCTGGGGTGAACGGCCGCCGTCAATCGATGGTCCGTTCGCCCAATTCCCCGTCGCTGCATCCGCGCCACACCAAAAACGTCGGCTGATCTCAAATGACGTCAGCCGACTCGCGCCAGTGTTCGGACGCTGCACGCGACGTAACGGTTGATGGTCGTACGCTAGTGTGAAACACCTGACACCAATCGATGTTCCCTCCGCGTAACATCCCGTCGCTGCATCTGCGTTACACCGAAAACTTCGGATAGTCATGCGACGTCTTGACCCGGGCGTTCGTTCCCCTCCCGTCGGATTGTTTTAACCCCGCGTTTCCGACTGCGGGCGTTTGGCGCCCCAATCGCATACAATCTGGGCCCCATCGGATCCACTTTTTTTATTATTCTCTTTGTGAAACTTCCTCGTGATTGACGTTACCGACTTCGTAAAGCGTTACGGTGATTTTGTTGCTGTCGCTGGAACTTCTTTTTCGGTTCCCACCGGTTCAATCGCAGCGTTGGTGGGTCCAAATGGCGCCGGAAAAACGACCACCATTCGGACACTTTGTGGGATCCTTCGGCCAACCCAAGGGCGATTGACGGTTGCCGGTGCCGACATCGGATCGGACGCCATCGAAGTTAAGAAACGCACCGCGTATGTCCCGGATGATCCTCCGTTGTTTGATACGTTGACGGTGTACGAGCACTTGCAATTTGTCGCGTCGGCCTATCGCTTGTCCGGTTGGGAACCAGACGCGGATAGGTTATTGGATCGATTTCACCTGGCCGAGAAACGCAATACATTGGCATCGGAGTTGTCACGCGGCATGCGTCAAGAAGTTGCCATCGCGTGTGCATACCTGCGCCGTCCCGATGTTTTGTTGTTGGATGAGCCGATGACCGGGTTGGATCCACCGAGTATTCGCACGTTGAAAACGACCATACGGGAGCAGTCCGAGCGTGGAGCGACGGTGTTGGTCAGTTCGCACTTGTTGTCACTTGTGGACGACCTTTGCGACCACTTGGTATTGATTCGCAAAGGTAAAGTTCTGTTCAGCGGACCGTTGGAGGAGGCTCGTCAACAATTTGGCGGTGCAAGTCGATCGCTTGAGGAGGTCTTTTTCCGGTTGACCGGAGAGCAGGAAGAGTTGGATTCCGAAGTGCGGGTGGAATCGAATGATTGATCCAGCGCTGGCGAAATTGATGCGCATGTTGTCGTGGGCGGCGCTGCGACACGTCGGGCGATCGGTCAAGAAGCCGGCGGGGGCGTTCTTTGCCGTATTCATGATTGTCATGGTGTCATTCGGCGCGCTGCCCAGTATCGCAATTGCGCTGACATCGGATCACACCAGTCGATCTGTGTTTGCCAATCTCCTGACGGGCAATCTGCCAGTGTTGATGTTCGCAATGACGGCCCTGTTGATCGCGTCCGATTCGGGAGATAGTTTTTTGGAACTCAAACCGGCGGAACTTCAATTTGTGCTTGCGGGCCCGTTTACCGATTCGCACATCCTTTCGTATCGACTGTTGACGATATTGTTAGGGTGGATTCCGATGAGCGCCTTTTTTACGTTGCTGATGCTGCCACATTTTGGCAGCTTTCTGGGTGGTTTTATCGGCCTCGTGCTCGGCGGAACTTTTATTCTGCTTGTTGCATTCCAATACACATTGGTCAAATCCAGGTTGCCGCCAGGTGTTTTGAAACTGATCAGACTCTTAGCATTGATCGGTTTGGCAGCCATTTGCGTCGAAACGTCGATGCGTCTCATCCGATCGCCCGAAGCCTATTCGATTCAGTTGATCAGCACGTCGATCAACGGTGGTTGGGC
>JAGQPO010000709.1 GCA_020426665.1 Planctomycetales bacterium | reverse complement strand
CAATTGTTTTGTTCGATGGAAAGGACATGTCGAAATGGGACAATGGTGAAAACTGGAAGGTTGCCGACGGTATCGTGACGGTCGGCAAGGGCAAAATCGTAACGAAGGACAAATTTGGCGATTGCCAGGTCCACATTGAATGGTCCGCTCCGAATCCGCCCAAAGGCCAGGGACAGGGCCGCGGTAACAGCGGCTTATTCCTGATGGATACCTACGAGATCCAGATTTTGGATTCTTATCAAGCCGACACCTACCACGACGGCCAGGCCGGCGCGATCTACAAACAAACTCCTCCGATGGTCAACGCGATGCGTGCACCGGGCCAGTGGAACACTTACGACATTCTTTGGACGGCGCCACGTTTCAATGAAGATGGTTCGCTGGAATCGCCCGCCTATATCACCGCCATCCACAACGGCGTCGTGATTTTGAATCACTTTGAACTACTCGGCGACACTCCGTACACTCGTCCGCCGGCATACAACAAGCACGATGCCAAAGGCCCCATTTCATTGCAAGATCACGGCAATCCGGTTCGATTCCGCAATATTTGGGTGCGTGAATTGACGCCGGCCAAGGGCGAACAAACGCGTAAGCCGTTTATCCGCGATGGTGAGAAAGAGACTCCGATCGAGTAATGTCAACACGGAAGCAACCACTCGACCGATTGAGCGTCGACGACTACTTCGACGTTCTCGCGTCTTGGTTGGATCTTGAAAGCGATGCCGAGCGTGCTCGGATGGCTGTTCGGCGTCAAATGCGCAACACGCGCGACGCCGAGCGAACCGGCGAGACAATCCTGGGACTGCAATTGCAAGATCACCGAACGGGTCTTGCAGGAAGGTTTCTGTTTGATTTTGCAAAAGTCGGCGGAAAGCCTTTGCCACTGAATCGGTTAAAGGTCGGTTCCCCGGTTGTGATTTCCGACGCGGACGATCCCGGAGACCAAGGCATCGCGGGCGTGGTCAGCAGCCGAAAGCAGAATCAAATCCAGGTTGCTACCGATAAATGGCCTGACGCCCGTTATTTTCGTTTGGACCTTTCGCCAGACGAGACAACACGGCGGCGGCAGTTGGCCGCGATGGCATCGGGGCGTGTCGCGAAAGGACGCGCCAAACAGTTGCGAGATCTGCTGCTTGACAAACGACCGATTCGACACGGTGACGTGGACGACGTCGAATTTCGATCGGATCTGAATCCGCCCCAACAGGATGCCGTCCGGTTTGCACTTGCTTCGCCGGACGTCGCGATTTTGCACGGCCCGCCCGGAACCGGAAAAACGACGACACTTGCCGAGGTGATTTACCAGGCCGTCGAGCGTGGAGACCGAGTTCTGGCGTGTGCGCCAAGCAACACCGCGGTCGACAACCTGTTGGAAAGGTTGGTCGCGATGATGCCGAATGTGCTTCGCGTCGGCCACCCGGCACGCGTGTTCGAATCGCTGCGTGGACATACGTTGGACGAATTGGTGGACGCCGATCCATCATCCGATGTGATTCGTGACATGCGCCGAGAACTGGATGAATTGATGCGTTCGGCGTCACGATCACATCGTGGGCGAGACGCCAGAAAGCGCCGCAGTTTGTTGTATTCGACCGCCGGCGACCTGCGTTCCCAGATCCGGTCACTGGAACGAAGCGTGGTTCGTGGCATCATCGATTCATCGGATGTGATTTGCACGACGACCACGATCGACGAAGACTTGTTGGGAGACGCGATGTTCGATGTCGTGGTGATCGACGAAGCGTGCCAGTGCACCGAGTCAAGTGTCTGGCAAGCGATCTTGCGCGCGGACATGGTTGTGATGGCCGGTGACCATTGCCAGCTTCCGCCGACCGTCTTGTCCGATCAAGCCGCGGCAGAAGGAATGCGAGATTCCATGATGCACCGATTGATCGAGCGCGAAGGGAAATCGATTTATCGCCGTTTGACGGTCCAATATCGTATGAACCAAGCGATCATGGAATTTTCATCTCGGGAATTTTATGACGGTTCGCTGATCGCCGACAACAGCGTCGTCGATCACAAGTTGTGTGACTTACCGAATGTCGTCTCGTCCGAATTGACTGACACGCCTTTAATGTTCATTGACACGGCAGGAGCCAACCTGAATGAACAACTGGAAAGTGACGGCGAGAGCAAGCTGAACCCCGGCGAAGGCAAACTGGTCGTCCGGCTGGCGACCGAATTGTTGGACGCCGGCATCCAGAGGGAACAAATTGCAATCATAGCTCCCTATGCCGCCCAGGTTCGTTGGCTACGAAACCGTATGGAGCTGCGCGATGTTGAAATCGATACGGTGGACGGATTCCAGGGCCGCGAAAAGGAGGTGGTCCTGATCACATTGACCCGCAGCAATGAGTCGGGCGAAATTGGTTTTCTTGGCGATACGCGTCGCACCAACGTCGCACTGACACGGGCGCGGCGAAAACTGATTGTCATCGGGGACAGCGCGACGCTGGGCGGAAATGAGTTCTATGCGAGAATGCTTGAGTATTTTGAACAGCAAAACGCCTACCGAAGCGTCTTTGAATTCGACATCGATTGATGATTCGCCAATGATCCGCCCTGTGTCGGGCGGCGTTGGTGCTCGCAAACCGCTCGGAGCATTTTGGCTCGCTAAACGGTGTTTACGTCGTCAACGGTTGCGCGCCCGGCGGTGCCCAGCCTTGAAACAAAACACTGCCACGACGGCGATCGCGGGGACCACCGGCGCACGCATTCGAAGGTTGCTCCAGTACACCGCATGGACGCCGGATAAAGTAAACGCCAATAACCAGATCGCCCACCATCGTGATCCGAACACGATTCGGCGCTGGCGAATCATGGTTGTCGATGCAGCAGCGTAAATTGCGATGTAGAAACATGCGACCGCCACGGTAATCAACTTGGAGCGATCGGAAACGTCATGGGGAAAGGGGCTCCACAATCGGGCGACTCGCACAACGGCCGACCAAACGAACACCGCCGGTTGACGTTTGATCGTTGCGACCGCCGCTTCGTAACACAATCGATCGTCATCGTATTCCGAAGTCGCGCCGGCATAACTCGGTTGCCCTGTCCATTCCTGTTTCCAAAATGTTGCGCTGCGGGGATCACCTTCGTATCGATGTTGGTAGGCATTCAGGAATTCATCCGCATTCCATGCCTGCCAAAAGGACGTGCGGCGGGACGAGTCGTCTGTTAAGTATCGGTAAAACGAGTCATTATTGGCCAACAGCAACGTGTATCCGCCGTGCGTTGTTGCCCAAATCGGATGCCCGAACCGGCGATCATTACGTGTTGTCCACCCGATGACGGCGATCGTGACAATCGCCCCCATCACAAATGCCGAGACGATGCCGCGTCGATTTCTGTTCTTGAACACTGTCGCAGCAATCAGCAATATCGCCCAAACAAGGAACGTGGGTCGGCACAGGTACGCAAGGGCGAGCAGCACACCAAGCCCCGCGGGGCTTACAATCGAATTGATGGTCTGATGATTTTCATCCGCTTCCCACCGGCACCACAACCAGATCACCGCAGTGGTCAGCGTGGTGGCAAGTGTTTCCGTCATCACCTCGGTGGACTGACGCAGCAAGATCGGGTCGACTGCGACCAGGATTGCGGCAATCACTCCCAAACGATCACCCCACCATGCCCGATTATCATTCCAGCGGTCCTGGTCGGCGTGATCAATTTGCCGAGCCAAACGACGCGTCACCAAAAACACACAGCACGACGTCAAAGACGCCAAAACCAAGTGGAAACAGCCCAGGCCCAAACGCGACAGATTTCCGTCGAACACGACAAACGAAATCATCCAGGGGTACAACGGAGGTCGGAACGCTGTGGGTTTCGGATCTCCGGCGGCGCCCGTAAGTCCGAAGACGCCCGATTCGGCAATCGTTACTGAAATCGCTCGATAGGCATCAGGGTCCGCCTGGAATGAAGTTGGTAGCATCCACATCGTCACTCCACGCATGATCACGGTGAGTCCGATGGCCAGCATCAGCAATCCAATGGACGGTCGAGTCAACAACGACGATTCCGGGGTGACTGGGCGTAGGAAATTGAAACGTGTGGCGGGGTCCGCAATCCAGACGCCGGCCAATCGCATGATGCATCCTAGCTTGACGAGCCAGGGCGCGTCCACGTAGCCTGACGCGATGCAGACAATGATTGAATACGCGATCCGGTGGCGGTTGGTCCTGATGGCCCTCGGGATTTTAACGCTAGCGACCGCTTATCCGCTGTCGATTCGGCTGCAAACCGAACAGAGCGTGTCGTCGTTATTCGGTGAAGACGACGTGACATTGCGGCAGTACAGGGAATTGAAACGCTGGTTCGGCAAAGACGACATTCTGGTGTTGATGTACCGCGATGAAGCTTTGCCGACACCGGGCGGGATCGGTCGCAGTGAGCAATTGACCGAAAAAGTGAAATCACTTGGCGGAGTCGCCGCAACACTGTCTCCATCGGTCTTGAATCACGCCGCCGAGGGCATGGGTAGTCAAAGCATGTTGCCGTTCGGACTCGGTGCGGACAAGCCACAGACTCGTACACCGAAACTGATGCGTGCCGACGATCCGGTCGGGAAAGGGTTAAGCGATCTGTTTGCCGGATACACCCATTCGGCCGATTATTCGTACGCGGCGGTGGTCGCGATGATCGATGACCAACGGTCGGCGGAAACCGTCACCCAATTGCGTGAGATCGCGGATTGGTGGTCGGACCAACCGATGATCAGCGACGTCTCGTTGGTTGGTGAACCGGTGTTGGTCGACGAAGCGTTCGCACTGGTCCGGCGTGATGGCGCACGGCTGGCGGTCGTGACCGTTGCACTGTTATCGCTGGTTGTGACTCTTGCGCTTTTTGATTTGCGATTGGTTGTTCTGTTGGCACTGGTGATCGGTTGGTCGGTCGTGATCACCAAAGCGACCATGTACTTGGCGGGCATTTCGTTGTCGTTGATCGCGTCGATCTTGACCGCGATCGTCACCGTCGTCGCGGTCACCGCTGTGCTGCACCTGGGAGTGCGCTATCACAGTCGACGTGGCCGAGGATTTTCGCAAATCGAATCGACCCACGAGGTCATGCAACGTATGGCCGCGCCGATCTTTTGGACCTGTGCAACAGACGCCGCCGGATTCGCCGCGTTGTGGTTTTCCGAGATTCTTCCGGTTCGACAATTCGGGCTGATGGTCGCGCTGGCGGCGGTGAACGTCTTCGTTGCTGTTTTGTTGTTTACTCCAACCTGTTTGATGCTTCCCGAATTGAACCGGTTTCAACGTTTTTTACCGACCAGACACTTATACACGCGAACTCTTCGTCGAATCTGTTTTCGCGTCGCTGCGTGGTTTACCAGGATGCGTTGGCCGACGGTGGTCGTCGCATCGATCCTGATGATCGTCTCCATCGTCGTCGTTACCGGAGGCGAGACCGAGACCAGTTTTTTGCGTAACTTTCGCGACAACAGTTCCATCGTGATCGATTACGGAAACGTTGAAAATCATTTGGGCGGAGCGGGCGTTTGGGATTTGGTTTTGGATGTTCCCGATCCATTGTCAAACCAGTTTTTGGAACGAGTTCAAGAATTGGAGTCACAGCTGATCTCCGAATTGGGAGGTGCAGACGGATTGAGCAAGGCGATCAGCATCGCAGACGCAACGGAGGTGCTGGGACGCTCGCGCGCCGGTCAATGGATGCCGGCGTCGGTCCGAATCGCGGCGATGAGGACACGATTGCCGACATTCATTGGCGCATTGATTTCGGACCCCATCGAGGTAGGCGGCACGTCGTCGACGCGACGGAAACTGCGCATCATGCTGCGTAGTCCCGAGGGATTGTCGGCGGACAGAAAACGAAATCTCATCGCCGGCGTGCACCGAATCGCATCCGAGCATTTGCGTCTCTGGGACGCGGAGGCACAATCGGTGCCTCCCAAGACGGACCGTGTGACCGTCACCGGATATTATGTGATCATGACTCGGTTGGTTGACCAACTTGTCTCGGATCAATGGCGTTGCTTTGGCGCATCGGCAGTTCTGATTTGGTTCTTGATGAGTCTCGCCACGCGTAGCTTTTCACTGGCGACCGCGGCATTAGTGCCGAACTTGTTGCCGGCATTTTTGGTCTTGGCCGCCGTTTCATTGTCCGGAGGTCGGGTCAACATGGGAGGCGCGATGATCGCGGCGGTTTCGGTGGGGCTTTCGATCGACGGCTCAGTCCATCTGCTGTCGGTTTATCGTCGACGCCGATCGATCGGACGCAATACGGAGCAGGCCTGTATTTCTGCGGCCGGGAACATCGGGGCGCCGGTGTTGTTGGCGACTCTGGCGCTCGTTGCGGGCTTCAGCGTTTTGTCGACCAGCGAATTCATTCCCACGGCCACCTTCGGAACCCTGGTCGCATGGACGTTGGTGATCGGAACGTTCATCAATCTGAGCGTTTTGCCAGCGCTGGTCAGAAGTCTTTCACGCTGAAGATCGCCTCCAGTTATCCGACCGTATGTTCAGCGGCACGCAAGACGCGCGAAGTCCGCCAACTTTCCCGTGCCATCAGCCCGTGACAATTCGTTCGCCGTGACCCCATCGATTGATATCAGCCGTATCGCGCCAGCGTACGGGCATCGGCAATTTACAGATCGTGTGAGCCGGAACGCTCGCGTGAGTCGGCCGATGTCGTTCAATCGT
>JAGQPO010000708.1 GCA_020426665.1 Planctomycetales bacterium | reverse complement strand
TTTTCGGGGCCTTACGACCCCGGCAGGCAATGTTTCGCCCTCTGGGCTATCAAAAAGCGCAACTTCAAAACTCACGCTTCGGGTTGTGATTTGGAGGTCCCTCGCTGACGCATTCGGGTTGTGAAGTCACGGCGGTCTTCGGAAACAGTTCCTCTGGTGGAGACGTGAATTCAAATGTGGCACGCCAATTCATGGTTAATAGACACTAAGTCTAGAACGAAAGCGATTCCAAAAATGTTCTCATCGATTCGGTCTGTTCGGCAACCGTTTTCGGGTTCCCTGTCATCTTAATGAATTTGCTGAATCCGCCGCCAAGGTCGACAATGGTGGCATCGATCGACATTTTCCCAGATTCCGCATCCCCTGCGATAATAAACCGCTGGGCTTCTCGTCCGGAAACTTGGAATTTTTGGACGCTTGCCATCATTTCGTCGACCGCAGCATCGGCGGGTTGTTGGCCGGCGACCTGTCCCATCCATCTTGCGACATTACTACGCAGGTCTCCGCCGGCTGTAATGATGGTCACTTCGGCGGCCTGTTCGTCCGAGCCGAGTTTAAAAGCAACCTCACGCATTCCGGAGGCTTGGATTTCTTGCCAGCCGTCTGGCGAATTGAATTCGATTTTGGGGCGGGCCGGAGCCTGTGTTTCTGGGTTGGCCGGAGCCGCGCCGGTTCCTGGATTCAATGGCCCCGGATTCATGGGGCCCATGCCGCCGGCCATCATCGGCGGGGTTCCCATCGAAGTTGCCGCCACATCGCTAGGATCGCCTGACTGATCGAACCATACGCCGACACCCTCGGCTGCATCGATCTTGATCTCGGTCCCACCAGCCCACTTGTCCGTCGACGGTTTCAATCCGACTTGTCCACGCCAGCGGTTAATGTTTTGGTCTACGTATGTATCCCAGACTTCACCCTCGGTTGATCCGGGAGATGGCAGGAATGAAATACTTAAATCCAGTTGTTTCTTGGGCGTATTGATATCGATCGTGGCGTGCCGCATGGCTTTTTCGCCACCTCGGCGCCATCCATCGGGCAGATCGCCGAGTTCTGGTTCACCTTGACTGTCAAATTGAATACCGGTGACAAAATCGCGGAACGGATCGGCGACCAGGTCGACGGCGCTCTTTGGTCCCAGCACCTTAAAGAACCAGACTTTGCCGTCACGCGGAACCATCGCGGCAAGCATTCGCTGTTTTTCCGGAAGCAATTGCTCCGGAATCTTCTTGGGGACCTTGTAGGTGACGATCTCGTCCTTTTGCTGGCAGCCAGACAATGCCATCAGCATCAGTATCACGAAAGTCGACGTCCACGCGATCGGACTTCGAATACCCCGCAATAAAAGTCGCTGGCGGACCCTGACACCCGAGCGGCGTGAGAGCACAATGAAATCCGAAGTCATGGGCGAGATGGGGGGGGAGGTAGAGGTCGTGAAATCCGTCTCAGGCGGGGGCGTGTGTCCTCACGCATCTATTATAGACGCGTAACGCCACATCTTCGTACCCGCCAAACGACCGAGCGCCAATCAGTCCCAGCCCATCAAGCTGATCAACGAATCGGTCAGCGCACTGACCGGCGATGAAATATCGTTGTAGGTCCACATGTTACGCACCAGGTCGGTCATCAACATACCGCCCAGCGACAACGTCATAACAATAAACAATAGCGACAGACACTGCATCAGCGAAAACGGGACTTCATAGCCCACCGCTCCGACTGCGGCGCCGACAGATGGTGACTCTACGGCGTCATCCATCACAATGGCGTCTCCACCCATCGGATCGGCTTCCATCACCACAGCCTCGGCGCCGCCATCGTCAAATGCACCGGCTCCGAGTGCCTCGGCTTCGGCAAATCCAGCGTCCGCGAAGCCTGCGTCGTCTCCAAAGTCGTCTTCGAAATCGACCGCGTCGGCGACTTCCGAATCTTCGACTTCGATTACCTGGGAACTGCTTTCGAAATCGGCATCCAATCCAACACCCGACGGGGAGAGTTGAAATTCTTCGTCGGATCCGCCAGCCGCGTTTTTGCCGCTGGAACCAGAGATCCCGCTTCCGTCGGTCAATTCGGCGCCCAGGTCCAAGGCCGATAAACTGCTGCCGGCCAAGTCCAGCGGTTCACTTTCAAGCGAAAGGCCGCTGTCGCTAGGGCTCATCAAATTGATTCCGCTGTCGCCGGCGACCGAAATGTCGCTAACGCTGTCCAGCATCAATTCGGCGTCGTCGTCGGCGATCACCAGATCGTCGTCTTCGTCCAGGGCGTCATCCATTTCGTTGATGACACTGGACCCCAGTCCGCTGCCCAAGCCTGAAGACGTCAACAAGTTTTCACTATCGCCAGAAATCAAACCGCTTCCGCTGCCGGATTGTTCGGCGCCTAGCAAGTCCAACTCGCTCAAGACGTCGGCACCGGAAGATTTTAGCGCGGAGCCGGGAGAATCGAGTTCATTCATCAGTTCCAAGCTGCTGGCGCCAGCCGACTTGACTTGCAAGTCATCATCGGACAACGCGTCCAGATCCAAACTGTCGGAGTCTTCGCCAAGCATCAGGTCGTCACTGTCTTCTTCGGCCAAGTCGCCTGAGAATGCAAAGTCTTCGTCGGCCGACGCATCATCGGTGACATCAACGTCGCTGATCGAGATCTTGTCAGCTTCCGCTTGGATTTCAGCCCGTGGAACGGGACCCGTGCTGCCTTCTTTGGGGTCGATCGCAATGTCAATTGAATCGGCGCTATCTAAAATTGCCGGGTCATTCAAACGCAGTTCGGCGGAATCGATTTCTTGCAGAGCATTCTCGTCGGATTCGAACAAAGAGTCTTGTTCCAATTCGTCTCCCAGTTTTGCACTGTCGGTGGAGACCAGTTCAACGTCGCTGCCGGAATCTTTGGTGCCGGTCACCAAGTTGACATCGCTGCCTTCACCGGTCGGTTCGGCGCCAATGTTCACGTCGCTGCCGTCTGCATCATCGGACCAATCGCCGCCGATCACTTTTCCGGATCCGATACCCGAGCCGCCGACCAGCAATCCAGATCCGGCGCCTTCGGCAGCTAAATCTTCGGCCAAGCGATCGATTTCAGTGTCAGGGAATTTCCAACTGGAACCATCACGAAAGCCGCGGACTTGACCCTGGCTGCGCAGTTCAACGAGTTGATCCGTGGAGATCCCTAGTTTTGCTGCGGCTTCCTCAAGTGACAGATAAGACATGGGCGGAAATTGATTCGAGCGGGGGAAAAGGTGACGTGAATGTTTGTGCCCTCTTCCTCGTTGCTCGGATTGTCGGCAACCGCTACTTCACCTGACCGCCAAGAAGTCGGATTTGTCCGGGAAGCGGGGCGGTCACGTTTAGCGACAAGGAAAAGTCGGCGTCGATCGGGCGGCTACTGACCAAATGGATCTGGCCCGACCTATCGATATGATACACGGCGATTTGCATTTTTCCGGTATGAACCAGCGTAATTGTTTGACTTCCCGAGCCGTCAAATCCGTTAAACCCGATCAACTCCCCCGCCGAGCCTACTTGCGGGACCATTTCGGGGCTTCCGGAGCGCATTTTCGCCAATTCTGATGCTGAAGACACCTGACCGGGGGGCAGAGCGTCTCTTAAGTCGGGCGGTGCCGTTTGCCCAATCGAATCAATCGATCGACCGAATGGTTCCACCGGCACGCCGAATTGATCTCCCGAAGTACCAAAATTGGGCGGTTGTTCGGCCGATCCACCGACAACCAACGCCGCAACCAATGCCAATCCCAGCATTCCTATTCCCCACCGCATCATGCAATCTCCTTAGACGAGTTGGGAAACCAGTACCACTGGGCTGTGGTCAATTGCAACCCAGGTTCCGCAGGACTGCATCGTGCAACACTCCGTTGGTTCCCAAGCCGTTGCCGCCACGTACGGTCGCGATGCCTTTCCAGTCGGTGAATTGACCGCCGGATTCGACCATCACCGGCAAAATCGCGGCCACGTCCCAGGCGTTGCAAATCGGGTCGACCATCACGTCTGCCCGACCGGTGGCGACCAGCAAGTAACCGTATCCGTCTCCCCAGGTGCGAGTGATCCAGCTCGCACGCTCGACGGTTTTGTAAACTTCCGCGGCGTCGATGGCGTCGAAGGAGTCGACTTGGCTGGTGACAAAAACGGCTTCGTCAAGTCTTGCGCGTTGAGAAACTTTGGCGGCTTGCCAGGGGCCGTCGGTGCCGTCGGAGTTACGTTGCTGGTGCCAACAACCGAGTCCCAGTGCGGCGACGACGATTTCTCCCAGCGCGGGAATGAAGATCACGCCCGCAATCGGCTGGCCGTCCTTTTCAATCGCCAACAGCGTGGAATAGAGCGGCACGCCACAGACGAACGACTTGGTTCCGTCAATCGGATCGACGACCCAGCGGTATGCGGATTGCCCGGACTTCTCTGCGAACTCTTCACCCTGGACGGTGTCCTGTGGGAAAGCAGACTCGATTTCGCGACGAACCAGTTGTTCGGCCTCACGGTCCGCGACGGTGACCGGTGAATCATCACTTTTGGCGTCAACGTGCAAGTTGCGGTTGCCAAAGTAATTCAACGTGTGCCGGCCGGCGGCACGGGCGATTTCGATCATCGCCGACAATCGCCCGTCATATTGTTCCGACCAATCTTGTGGACCTTCGCCCGCCATCGCATCTGGTTTCATGTCTGTCATGATGTTGTCACCTCGGGTTGAATCCGGTCGCCATTCACGTTTTCTCTCTGCAACTTGTCAGCTTTCGGCTTGCCCGAACGCTCGGCGAATTGTCCTGGAAAGAAACTTTGGTACAGCAACATGCCCGCGCCGACGACCAGCAACGAGTCGGCAATGTTGAAATTTGGCCAGGTCCACTGTTCGTTGATTCGCCACAAAATCCAATCTCGAACGCCGCTTTGCCATTCGTCCGGGTATCCGTCCTGCCACCAAAGACCAAGGCGATCGTACAAATTGCCGATGATTCCGCCGCCGACCAACCCCAAGGCGACGGTCAACCACCATGATTCGGCGGCACGAAACCAGAACAACCAGATCACAATTCCGATTGCAGCAAGAACGGACATTGCGGCGAACAAACCGCCCTGCCCTGCCCCGACGCCAAAGACGGCGCCGATGTTGACCGCGGTCTCGATTCCGAAATACGGCTCCCAAATCCACCAAATATCACTCTGGGTGGGCAGCCCACGCCAACCAAAGATCGCCTCCTTGCTCCATAAATCCACCGCTCCGCCACAGACGGCCAGCAGAATAAAAACGACAAAACGGTCATATAGTGGCTTGGTCGAAGCGTTTTGTTCGGCTTTGGGGGCCCGATTTGCGTCCGCGGAGTCCACAGAATCTGGCGTCGTTTCGACTTGGTTCATCTTGCTGCAACCTAATTTGCCGCTTTGCGCGGTCTTTCCTGGTCGGTCTGTTGTGATGTACACGTTAGAATCGTTTGTCCGACTTGCCCAGATCAACCTGGATGATCTGATGCCGCACTAGCGACAAATCCGACCTACCTATTTATGCTGGCCGGTATCAATCCAATTCTGTGAATGTCATGATCCAATCCGCACAACAACACAACATGACCCGCACTGATCTCGCATTCCAGCGGTGTATCAATCCCGACTGTGCTGCGACATTTGATACCGGAAAACTTCACACATCCTGTCCGAAATGTGGCAACTTGCTGGATGTCGCCTATGACTGGGACCGTGTCGCCGTCCCAGAGAAACTCAGTGATTTTGAGGCGATGTGGAGTCAACGTTTTAACCCGGTTCGATTTTCCGGCGTTTGGCGATTCCATGAATTGTTGCCTTTCGTTCCTCAGAAAAATATCGTTACCGTCGGCGAAGGCCAAACCTTGTTGCAGCAAGCCGATGCGGTCGGCAAGTTTGTCGGCATGGACGCTGGCCAATTGCACCTGCAATACGAAGGCATGAATCCTTCGGGCAGCTTCAAAGACAACGGAATGTGTGCCGCGATCACCCATGCCAATCTGTTGGGCGCCGAACGTGCCGCCTGTGCCAGCACCGGCAACACGTCCGCGTCGCTGGCGCTTTACTGCAGCGCGACACAATTGATGAAAGCGATTATTTTCATCGGCAGCGGTAAGATCTCGTACGGGAAACTCAGCCAGGCGCTCGACTACGGTGCATTGACGGTTCAGTTGGCCGGCGATTTTGATGACGCGATGATTCGGGTGCGAGAAGTCGCGGAGCAGTTGGGCATCTATTTGGTCAACAGCGTCAACCCGTTTCGATTGGAAGGCCAAAAAACGATCATGTTCCGCGTCTTGGAGGCGCTGCGTTGGGAAGTTCCGGATTGGATTGTTGTTCCCGGTGGCAATCTGGGAAACAGCAGCTCGTTCGGAAAAGCGTTCATGGAACTCAAGCAATTAGGTTTGATCGATCGTGTTCCCCGTTTGGCAGTCATCAACGCCAGCGGTGCCGACACGCTGTATGAACTTCACGAACGCCGCGGGGTGCGCTGGAATGGCGGGCATGTGAATTTGGATCCGATCCGCGAGTACAACGATTACATGGACCAGAACGGAATCAAAGCGGACACATTGGCCAGTGCAATCGAGATCAATCGGCCGGTCAATTTGAAGAAGTGCCTGCGCGCACTGGAATTTTGTGACGGCGTCGTCCGCCAGGTCAGCGATCAAGAAATACTGGACGCCAAAGCCAAGGTCGGTGCGGGCGGTTTCGGGTGCGAGCCGGCTTCGGCGGCAAGTGTCGCCGGCGCGAAAGTGCTGCGGCGCGAAGGTGTCATCGCGGCCAGTGATCGCGTGGTTTGCGTGTTAACCGGTCACGAATTGAAAGACCCCACGGCGACGGTTGCTTATCACACCACCGACCAAGACGTCTTTCATAAAACACTCGGCAGCCGAGGCGTCACCAAAGCTTCGCACGCCAACAAAGCAATCGCCGTCCCCAACGAATTGGACGACATCATCAAAGCGATCCAGTTGTACGCGTAGATTGTCGGATCGCGACCGTTGGTGTTTAGCCTTCAGGCGATTTTCGTTCGCTGCGGAGCAGCGACAGTGGGCGGCTAAAGCCTGGACACCAGCGCAAGCGACCATACCCAATCCGGTTGTGCACTTTTTTGTGCCCCACTGCGTAGCTCCCTGACATCGGTGCGTCATCAGCGTTACATTCACGGGAAGTCTTTCCGCATTCGCTTGTACATGGTGACGCCCAGATGTCTGCTCCCTTAAGAATTGCCGTTCATGGTGCCGCCGGTCGAATGGGCCGTCGTGTCGTCGCACTTGCAGCTGCCGATGGTTCGATCGACGTCGCGGCCGCGATTGAAAATGATCAACACCCGTTGCTTGGCCAGGACGCAGGTGATTTGGCCGGCGTCGAAACCATGGATGTTCCGGTCTCATCCAAGTGGCCCAGCGACGTCGATGTCGTGATCGATTTTTCATTGCCCGAAGCGATTGATCGTTGTATCGACAAATGCGAAATGCACGAAACGGCTCTGGTGGTTGCTACCACCGGCATGACCGACGCCCAGGTCGAACGGCTTCATGCGGCGTCCGAGACGATCCCGATCGTATGGGCCCCCAGCATGTCATTGGCCGTTAATTTGGCGATGAAGTTGTCGCAGCAAATCACGGAAAAATTGATCGGTGTCCCCGGAGGAGTGGATATCGAAATCATCGAGCGGCACCATCGATACAAAGCCGACGCGCCCAGCGGGACTGCGTTGAAATTCGGCGACTTGATTGCCGAGAAACTTGGTGACGACACCAAACATGTTCATGGGCGCGAAGGTCATACCGGCCAACGTACCCGTAACGAAATCGGTTATCACGCCGTCCGAGTCGGTGACAATCCCGGTGAACACACGATCGTTTTTGGAATGCTGGGGGAGCGAATTGAATTGAATGTCGCGGCCAGCAACCGTGACTGCTATGCGGCAGGTTCGCTGGCCGCGGCAAAATGGTTGACCGACAAACCAGCCGGCATGTATGACATGTTCGACGTCTTGGAAATGTAGATGAAGTGTGACGAAGGTTATCGCTGCGATGTCTGTGGAGACGACGTGACGTCGATCGTCGACAGTGACCTGTACCTGCGTTATGTGATCGGCCAACTGGACCCGGAAACGTTGCACACCACCTCCGAACGTCACATACGATGTAACCCGGTGCTGGCGCAATTCATCATCGATGATCGTTTTGAGCCGGTCATCGTCTCGGGTGAAATGTCGGCCGACAACCTTGATGCCGATTTCGTCCGCCAGCGCCAGGACCTGGTCTCACGAGGCTATCGACGGTTGCATGAAATCGCAGCCTGGTCCGGTGATCGCGACATCACGCGATACCCGTTGCCCGAAGCGATC
>JAGQPO010000707.1 GCA_020426665.1 Planctomycetales bacterium | reverse complement strand
GCTCCTATCCGAGCCTACAGGCACTTTCCATCGCGGCACCGTCAACAGTGAGACAGTGATTGAAGTGATCGATCATTTCGCAAGTTACCTTCGTCGTCCGGCAATTCTCGTCATTGAAACGAGAAAAAGGGTCAGGAGCCTTTTTGGCAGTTTGGATAAAAAGGCTCTTCCAACGCAACCGACTTGGCGTGCCGCACTTCTTTCGGCGGTCGCAGCTTCGGCACTCGATCGCGCCTTATGTGTGCAGCCTGATTTGCCGATGAGCTACGAACGCAGTGTACCTATCATTCCATAAATGCTCCTGACCGTTTCTTCGGTCCGAGCAGGAACGAGTCTTTGCACAGCAAGTTGCTTTGCAATCAGCAGCGGTTGACGCTGCCGATTCGCAGCATTCGAGGTAACGATTGCGGCTCGCGCGCTTGAGCAAGCCGTTCCGATTGAGCAGTTTCCGCTGGGTGCCCGAGTCGTGACTCAGAACCCATACCGCAGCGATATCGATCTCTCGCTGCCGGAACCCGACCAGGCGACTTGGTCGAAGCTTTCCATCGTGTTGACGACGGAGACCGGACTGATCGTCGATGCCGAACTGCTCTGTCCGAATGAATTAATCGAACAGCTTGATTTGGCAATGGGCCGGACGATGTATTTCTCGGTTCCCGAATTGGAGCTGAATTCATGGGGCACGTTATCGTCCACCCATTATTTTCGCAGTAGAGAGTGTAATGCTGGCACTATGGTGTCAAGCAAATTACGCGACATGTTACTAAGTAGATGCCCGAACCAAGTAGAGTTCAAGGCAATTCAGCACGAATAATTTGATGAGTGAGAAAAGGTGAGAGAAAAAAGCACTGTCATGGTCGAACTTCGTTTTGCTCCTGATTGCGTGATGCGCACGTTGGGAGAAAAATTGCTGGCGATGTCGAAATCGATTTCTGCCGTTCGACTATTGTGAGTTCGATAATCTGCTCAAGCATACTGGAGTTTACGGTGAAGTTGATGATTGCTCGCTCGATGGCTTTCGGATTTCTCTTTCTGGCCGGAACCTTATCGGCACAGGAGGCTCCGTCGTTTCCTCAGCCCACCACGGAGCATCAATGGCTAGAGAAGTTTTCGGGCAGCTGGACGACGAGCTGTTCGGCCAAGATGGGACCCGATCAGCCCGCCCAGGAATGCAAGGGAACGCTAACTTCAAAGATGGTCGGCGGCTTTTGGCTGATTAACGAGACGAAGGGCGAGTGGTCGGGAATGCCGATGATCGGCGTTCAAACGATCGGGTACGACGAAGGCAAAGAAAAGTATGTCGGAACCTGGATCGATTCTGCGACTTCGTTCATGTGGAAGTATGAGGGCTCGGTCGACAAGGGCAAAACGACGCTCACACTCGAAGCCGATGGTCCGAATTTCTTTGTCCCAGGAAAAATGGCAAAGTTTCAAGACATCTACGAGTTCAAATCGGACAACGAAATTGCGATGACATCGCAAATACAAAGCGACGACGGCAAATGGATAATTTTCATGTCGGGAACGGCGACGCGTAGCAATTGACACTCTTTGCGTTGTGATGAGGTGGCCGATCCGCTCCCTCTATAAAAGAGTCTTCCGCTGAATCGGTGGGTGAATGCTATTGCGTTCCCGTAGCAAGGAACTGGTAGCTGCCGGAATCGAAGATGTAAACGATGCGCAATTCAGTGCTCGGCATTTTCGAAGGCATCGGTTCCAGTGTCCAAAAAAGATGAAAAAGTATGAATCCGGTCCTTCGGTTCGCTCGTAACCGTGCGCTGGTGTCAGACTGGATTCAATAATGCTTGATTCCAGACGACTCCTAATGCAATGGACCTATTCGGACTATTTATGCTCACGGGCGGATTCGCGGCAGTTTTAACGCATCCGCTCACAGGTGATGGAGCACCGATCCAAGTCTGCCGACCAGTGTCGCACGGAAACCGCGGAGAAGGCTGTAGCGACGGGCCTGCTTCCAATGTCGCGAGCGTTGATTGCACTGGAACTTTCAACGCCCATGCAAGACATGAACACGATTTTCGTCAACGACAAGGCCAATCGAGAACTCCAGTTTTTTGGCGAACGATCGATCGGACTTTCCGACCTCAACGAGATCCACGGGTTCTTTGTTCAGGCCATACCCGACTCGACCGGTGAATGCATGACGCTTCGCAATTACGATGGCAGCCAAATCATTGCGCACTCGTCGTTCACGCCGCANCGCTAGAGCTTATATTCGGCGGCGGCGATTACAGGATGCGATAAACCCGCCCGCGAGTAACAAAGCGACGAATGAGGGTTCGGGGACCGCAGAGACAGACGAAGCGTTAAAGTTATCGAATAGCGCGATCGCTTCGATCAAATCACCTCGCGCATTACCTCCAAAGGTCGGGACGTTAAGCGCTGACAATACCTCCAGTCGAGTCACCGACGAAAGGGCGCTCGACGCGTCATTGGCACCATTAATCTGAGTTAAGTCGCCTGGCCGAACGGAAAAATTAAGTGATTGCCAACCACTTCCGGGAGCTACCTGAATGGAGTCCGTAACATATCCGTCAAGTCCGCTGATCACACCGATTCGCAGAAATAGATTCGTTGTTCCAGTATTCGAAACATCAAAACTGATCGTGTCTACACCCGCAGCGATGTAATCCCCTGTCCAAACCGCTGACTGGTTGAAAGCGGCGAATCGGCTACCCAAAGAAAATGTCCCAGTCGAGTCGAACGTCATCGCGTGGTCGCCCGCTCCTGCGGGACCGGCGTTAACTTCAATTCGAGGCGCATGCGAGTTCGGAAAACCGTGTTGCCAACCTTGGACGGACGCATCTTGAAAGTCGTTCGTTGCCCCTGAGACGATCTCCGCGTGAACGACATCGGTTAACAATGAAAGCGTTGGAAGAACAACAGCGAGTGCGAATAGCGATCTGAACATTGAAGTACCTGCACGTTGTTTTTCGTAGAAAACCTATTGACGTTCAGGCCACTTTAACTTGTCAACATTGCACTGAAAGTACCGAAACTCCGAAATCTCTTAAAAGAGAGCGATGAGCGTTGAGTTCCAAAACCTATCTGATGTTTAAGAAATCAAAAGACGGCAAGCCAACGCAGTCCCAGTATGTTGGTATTTGGTCCACGTTCTGAGAACCGCCAGTGTTCGTGATCGATGATCAACGTGCTGCCCGCCAGGATCGTTGTGCTGAATCCCCATGTGAAACGACGGATCCCTTCTTCACCAGCAAAATCTCGGTGTTCAAGCGTGTCGTACCGCGTGTGAACTCGAATATTAGGATTTTCCCAAAGTAATACATCCAAATCAGTTGTTGTTCCGTAACTAATTTGTCGGGGTCCAAAAATCGAATCATTCCGTCGAATCGCGTACTCGAACGACCCTCGAACCATGTTGTCACAGGTGTTGAAGCTCGCGTCAAACCCTGAGAGGTGATAGTTTAGGTTCGGTGATCCTTCGTTCTGCATGCGGCCCGACATGACCGAACCGCCACATCGAACAATATCGTTGCCTACCGTCGCACGCGTACCGAATGATACGTCCGTGTTGTTGTCCGCGTAGCTGCGACTTGGCGTGAACTGGACACCCGGCCCAAAGCCTTGCAACCCATTGACCCCATAAACATCGAGAGTCGCTTTGAAGTCATCAATCTCAAATTTTGTGCGAATGTCGACACCTTCGTCTGAATACGGCATCGGCAACACCGGTGGCCTGCTGTTGGTCGGATAAACCTGACGCCCCATGTTGTACATCAGAGGTACGGTGACAGTGCGGTAGGCACCAGGATGAATGACCCCGGAAAACGCACCAAACGGGACAATGAAGCGACCTGCCTTGAGTTCAAGATCGAGTGATGGGTCACATTTGTTTTGTGGCTTCGGGCAATGACCAGCCAGTGACAATAGATCGACTGCGGCATAGGCTTCGACCATTTCAAGTGTGAATCCGGAACCGCCCGAGCGGTCACTGTGGCAACTTGTGCAGGCCGTTGCTTTGGCTCTCAGGGGGCCGTCGGGCTGCCAATCAGCGCTCAGCCAGACATCCGCAAAAAAGTTGGGATTTTCTAGACTGTCATCGCCCCCGCGCCACAGCGTCGAGAATGCGGCCGAGGTGCTCAGTCCGGATCCCGTTGCGCCCGCATCAGACAGCGAGTCCAGGAGCGAAGATTCAGCCTCGGGTTCATCCGTTTCCTCGCTGTCAGGCGATTGATCAGACCCGTCAACTTTCGTTGCTGGTGGTTGATCCTTGGCGGCGAGAAAGGCGGCAATCGGAACGATGTCAGCAGCGGCAATGTTGGCGTCATCCATCGTTGCCATACGACGAACCGTTTCCAGCCACGCTGTAGGCGTTTTTTTCTTGCTCATTGCCCGATCTGCATCATGACAATCAACGCAGGAGGTTTCAAACGCCAGTCTCCCACGTCTAATCAACCGCGAATCGTTATCTTGGCCTAGCGCACTTTGTAGCGAAAGTGCAAATGACAGCAGCACAGCCCAGTGCACGGCTGACTGTTTCTTTTGGTTTGATTTCCGTGTCATCGAAAGTTCTCCCCAACTTTAATCGAATGTTGGGGCTGGAAAAGATTAGCGATTCTTTCGATTATGTTCTCAAACCGGATTAGGTTGTTTGAGGTGTCATTCCCAAATATGCTGTCTTAGCCGGCTTCGGCTTTAGGCACCGCCAATTCGATTTCTTCGGCGGCGCTCGCGAAATTGATATTCGTCCGATCACTAGCCGGCGGGTGCCGGTTTGCCTTGGACTCATCCGTTTTCATCTTTATCTTTGGTAGAAGTTCATGTTGCCTCATACAGTCAAGCGACTCGTCAGGAGCCGCTCGCGTCGTAGCACCTCAGCCGGTCACAAGCCGAAGCGACATCTTGCGTTCGAGCGAGTAGAGACGCGACGATTGTTGACCACACTGGAATTGACATCGATTGCTGACAATACGCTTTACGAAGACGACTTTGGGACACTGTCCAATGGAGCGGGCGATCACTTGTTTGCCGGTCGGGTTGCGGGGCAAGGTGGTGCGGCTTTGCGGCGTGGAGTCGTTAAATTCGACGTGTCGTCGATTCCCAGCGGTGCTACGATCAATAGCGTTCGGTTGGA
>JAGQPO010000706.1 GCA_020426665.1 Planctomycetales bacterium | reverse complement strand
GAAAGAAACCCGGGCTGATCGCGTTGACTCGAACACCGGTGGTGGCCCATTCGCGCGCCAGCCACATCGTCAGGTTGATCACCGCGCTCTTTGCCGCCGAATAAGCAACGACACGCGACAGCGGGATCATCCCACTCATCGACGCGATGTTGATGATGCTGCCGACACCGGCATCGATCATGTCCCGGCCGAACACTTGACTGGGCAGCAAAGCCCCGCCGACCAAGTTCAAATCGAAAACGTCGCGCCACGCATCCAGCGGCAATTTACAGAAGTCACCTCCGGGAGGGATCGTCGCTTCGGGTCGGTTGCCGCCCGCGGCGTTGACCAGAATCGAGGTCGGCCCGCCGGCCCACTGGGCGATCGACGCACGCGCCTCATCCAGAGATTCGGCGGCCAGTCCGTCAGCCGCGAAAAAGCGTGCCTGGCCGCCGGCGTCGGTGATTTTCTTGGCCCGTTCTTGTCCACGTTCGGGATTCCGTCCGACCACGGCGACTTTGGCGCCGTAGGCCCCGAGGGCTTCCGCCATCAGTCCGCCCAGTTCGCCGGTTCCGCCGATGACCGTCGCTACGTCACTTTTTAGATCAAATAGGTTGTTATTCATGGGCGGTAATCTAATCATTCCGGCGGCCCGCTAACAGGGAGTGGCCGCCAGTTGTTCGATCCTACCCACCGATCGAATACATCGGACGCTCCGGTGGCGAAAAAGTGCCTTCGTCGATGCCGTGGCCCGATGCCTTGGCGGCAACCGCAGTGCGGAATTGCTCGATCAATTCGTCGTCGCTTGCACCGCTTCGCAGCAGGTCGCGGATCGAGTACTCGGTCTGAGAAAAAAGACAATTTCGAATCGCGCCGTCCGCCGTCAAACGAATTCGGTCGCACGAATCACAAAACGGCTTGGTGACCGATTGGATCAGACCAACTTTGGAGCCTCCCGGTAGCGCAAAATCGGAGGCCGGTTGCGACGATTGCGGTGGCGGGATCGGTGTCAGGGGGCCAAAGTTCTTTTCAATGATCGCACGGATCGAATCGCCGCCCAACACGTTTTCGGTCCGCCAAGATCGATCGGTATCCAGTGGCATGAACTCGATGAATCGAATCTGAACCTTGCGGTCGATCGCGAAACGCACCAACGAAACGATCTCGGTTTCGGTCACGCCTTTGACGGCTGTCGTGTTCAATTTGATCACTTCGAACCCTGATGCGATTGCCGCGTCGATGCCTTCGATCACCTGTTTCACGCCGCGCCGACGAGAGATGTTTTGAAAGGTTGTCTCATCAAGCGTGTCGATGCTGATGTTCAATCGTTTCAAACCGGCGCGGCGAAGTGGCTCGGCGAATGACCCCAGTAAGATTCCGTTGGTCGTCAGCGAAAGATCTTGAAGCGTACTGATCGAGGAAAGCATCGCAATTAATTGTGCGATGTCTTTACGCACCAGAGGCTCGCCCCCGGTCAAGCGAATGTCTCTGATTCCACAGCGTGTCGCCAGTAAGTTAGCGGTTCGTAAAATCTCTTCGAACGTCAGTAACGAGTCACGAGGCGCGAACTCGGCGCCGATCTCCGGCATGCAGTAAAAACAGCGCAGGTTGCATCGGTCGGTTACGCTTAACCGAAGGCTGCGATGAATGCGTCCGAAGCGGTCAACAAGGGGTGTCGTGTCGGTGGATGCGTGACTGTTCAATCGTGTCAGTTGGTTTGTGGTAAGTCAATTTATCCCCATTCTATAACGAGCAGCTGTTAACGCCTAACCAGCCGACGCCGGCGTCGCGCAATCTCGTGTATCAACCGCGAATCGCGTCCAATCGTGCCGCGCTACAACGTGTGTTTAGCGGCACGCCGGTGCTATCGCCCGCGGGGGGTGTGGTGAACGCATGCGGCTGACTTCAACGGTTCTCTCCGCACTGAAGGGGGGGTGGAGGCGAATTATTTGCATCGTAAGGTCGTCGCAAAGGACATTGTCCTTTGCATCCGATCGCTATTGTCGTTAATTTCGGACTTTCCTGGGGAGTCATTCGCAAGTCAGTTTCCGCGTTTTCCCCACACAATTCCTGGGTAGCAATCTTTTCACATCCAGCGCTTCTCCAAATCTGTTTCAGGTGGTGACCATGCCAGCGCAACGCGATCGACTTTGGTGGACCCTTTTAAGAACCGTTGTCATCGTCTTGATGAGCGGAGTGGGACTTGGTGGAAACACGATTCAGGCGGGTGATTTTCCGGTCAGCAATTCGCGAGAAGTGCGGCTGATGAGAGCCAAAGTTCAAGCGGCACAATTCCTGTCCAAAGCAACATTTGGTCCAACCGAAGAGTCCATCGAATCGCTGGCCGAGCGAATCAATCAACTCGGTTACAAACGCGCGATGTCGGAGTGGATCGATCAGCAGTTTGCGTTGCCGATCACATCGCACGAAGCCGTGGCACGTGACATTGTCTATGTCGACGGCAACCAAGTGGATATGCAAACCGGTGGACCCTACCTCTATCGGTACCAAGCATGGTGGCACATCGCGCTGACCAGCGAGGACCAGTTGCGGCAGCGTGTCGCCTGGGCATTGTCCCAGATCTTCGTCATCGGTGATACCGGTGTCGGGTTCAACAACGACGATCGGCGTCCCAAGTCAGCACTCGCCAATACCAATGATCCGAATGATTACGACAATCATCCGGAGTACTACACGATCGTCGACTGGTTGGGCATGTCACATTATTACGACATGTTGGCAAATGGTTCTCGAGGCACCTATCGCGAATTGCTTGAACAGGTGACATACCATCCGTGCATGGGCGATTGGTTAAGCTCGCGTGGAAATCGCAAAGCCAATGTGGCGGCTGGCAGATTTCCCGACGAGAACTATGCCCGAGAGATCATGCAACTGTTTTCGGTCGGGCTCTATCACATGCACCCGGACGGTCGGTTAAAGATCGACGAAAATGGCGAGCTGATTCCGACTTACGATAACGAACAAATCAAAGAATTGGGTCGCTTGTTTACCGGGTTCAAATACAAGCACGATACGAGTAACAGTTTCTATGTCGGACGAAACTTCGGTGAACCGATGCAGATTCATGTCGGCGAACATGACAACAATCAAAACTACTCCGAAGATCCGAATGCTCCGGAGAGCAAGACCGTCTTTGGGACGGTTCTGCCGCCGCTTCCTGCAACGATGACATCAGAAGACGTCAAAGCCGAAATCGGGGCCGGATTGGACGCGATTGCCAATCACCCCAACGTCGCACCCTTCATTTGCCGATTGCTGATTCAGCGACTTGTCAAATCGAATCCGTCTCGTGCCTACATGCGTCGAGTCACCCGTGTCTTCGAGGACAACGGAAGCGGAGTGCGTGGCGACATCCAGGCCGTCGTCAAAGCGATTTTGACCGACCCCGAATTGTTTCGCGGGCAACGTTTGATTCGATTGAGTAATCCGATCCGAGTCAGAGTTGTCCCACGTGGAACGGAATACAGTCGACTTCGCGAGCCGATCAATCGTGTGACGGCGCTGATCCGGGCGATGCGGCCGACGACAGACTACGCCGCCGGATACATGATGCTGAACCGAAATCTGAATAGTGAAATCGGACAGATGCCGTTCGATTCGCCCAGCGTTTTTAATTATTACCTTCCCGAATTTCAGCCCCCCGGAGATCTGATCGGATACACGCCCTCGCGGCGTAATCCCTTCGGCGCGATCTTTGGTCCGGAGTTCCAGATTCTCAATGGAGTCACGGCAAACCTGACGCTCAATCGTTTGCGAAGCTGGTGCTACAACCAGTGGATTCAATACGGAATGCGAAAAGGAACCTGCCGAATCACGTTCCACTTGGAACCGGAAATGGAATTGGCCCGAGACCTTGCGAATCTCGATGAAATCCTGCAGCGATTCGATTTGTTGCTTTGTAACGGATCGTTAACCGAAGATACCAAAACAGGCATCAAGAACGCGATCATCGCTGAGACAACAAACATTGACAGTTGGTACGCCCAACGCGTCGAAGTGATGCTCAATGCCGTGATCCTGTCGCCGGATTGTGCGGTGGAGCAGTAGTCGCCGCAAATCGTCGGGCAATGTTGAATATCAACGTTGCGAGCGTGAACTGTAACGATCAATCGAGGATGTTTGATCGAAATCGGCCGCCGGATGGGCCATCGACTGTGTTTTGTTTTGCAAGGTTTTCATCTCTCTTCTGCTTTTTCCGGACCCCTTGTCATGAACCGTCGCACTAACGAATCAATTTTCACTTCACGTCGCGCGTTGCTGAAGGCCGCCGGTGGATGCGGTCTGATGACGAATACGTCGCTGCTGGCAACGCTGCTGAATCTGCAGGCGACGAAGTCCGTGATGGCGGCCGACACCAATCCGACGGGATACAAGGCGTTGGTCTGTTTGTTTCTGCTCGGCGGAAATGATTCGTACAACATGTTGATACCGCGAGACGGCGACGCCACCAGCGGCGAGTATGGTGATTATCACGCCGTGCGGGGCGGCTTCGACGACGGGGTCAGCAACAACGGTGGATTGGCGCTTGAACAAAGTACGCTGGTCAAGATCGATGGTCCCGATTCCAGAGGTTTTGGTTTGCATCCCGGACTGGCTGCCGATGCCAGCGCCTTGCCGACGGATCCGCCGGAGAACACCGGCGTTGCCGGCTTGTACAACAGCGGAAAGGCGGCTTTTGTCTGCAATGTTGGATCGCTGGTCGAACCCACGACGCGGGCCGAATACGACGCCAGAACAGGTCTTCCGTTGGGATTGTTTTCCCACGCCGATTTACAGCGTCACTGGATGACCGGCTTTCCGCAGTCCAGAAGCAAGATCACCGGATGGGGCGGGCGGATGGCAGATCTGCTGCAAAGCACCAACACCAACCCGTCGGTTTCGATGAATATCTCGGTCAGCGGAATGAACCTGTTCCAGACCGGCGGGGCCGTCGTTCCTTACGCGATCGGGTACACGGGGGCAAAGACCATTCAGGGATACAACGTCGATCTAAATGTGCTCGGCCGCCAAGACAGGATGTACAAACGAAGCATCGACAGCATCATGGGCCAGAACTATCGCGACCTGCTGGCCAAGTCGTTTGCCGAGGCGAATCGTAACGCCATCGACGCCGCGATCAGCTTCAACGACGCGACAAGCACTGTCTCGCTGGACACCGTCTTTGCCGATGAGTCACCCAGTCGGGAATTGCAAATGGTTGCCAAGGTGATCGGTGCTCAAGCGGACCTCGGGCAATCTCGCCAGATCTTTTTTGTCGCCATCGGCGGCTGGGACAATCACGCCAATCTGATTGACGCCCAAGCAACAAACTTCCCGATGGTCAGCCGCGCGATCAAGTCGTTCTATGACGCGACGGTCGAATTGGGTGTTGAAAACGACGTAACGTTGTTCACCGCATCCGACTTCGCACGAACCCTTGGCACCAACGGCCAAGGAAGCGACCACGCCTGGGGTGGCAATCAGATTGTTTCCGGTGGTAGTGTCTCCGGTGGAAAACTGTTTGGAACATTCCCGTCCAGTCTGCTGAACCCGGTGGATCCGACCGCAGGTAACCTGAATCTTGGGCGCGGTCGGTTGATCCCCACAACCTCAGTCGACGAAGTGGCGGCCGATCTATCGATGTGGTTTGGCATCGGAAATAATCAAGACCTGGAAGATGTCATCCCCAATATTCGAAACTTCTTCTCCACCGGTGGCACCACCGGACCGCTTGGCTTGTTCGCTTGAATCGCATGGGCTACGACGAAGACGAAGATGATTTCGACTACGATGAATTCGTCGAACGAGAATTTGGCGCACCGCTCCGCTCCAAAGCTGTGCCGTTGCACTGGCAAATCGTCGCCATCGGTCTGGTCGTACTGTTCGCACTCGGAACATGGGTTTCATTAGGACTTTGGACACCGTTCTGATTTGTGACTCGGATGTTTCGCCGAACCTGCGCCGCACCGTCGAGCAATTGATCGATGACGGATCGATCGCTTCGGCGGTCTATCGGCGTGCAACGGAGTCGACCAACACCGATGCCGTCAGCGCCGTTCAATCGGGGGCCGTCGCCGATACGATGTTGCCGCGGTTGTATTTGACCGATCAACAAACGGCCGGCCGAGGTCGACAGGGGAATTCATGGATCAGCGATGTCGGCTCGCTGACTTTTTCGTTGGTTGTCGATTTTGATCTGGCCAATCCCTCAGCTGCATTTCTGTCACCGGCAATCGGAGTCGCCATCGCCCGGGCGATCGAGTTCCTTTGTGCACCCTGTCGCGTCGCACTGAAGTGGCCAAACGATATCTGTCTGCTCTGGTCACCCAAGCCCGGTTCATCGCCTGAGTTGCGAAAGCTTGGCGGTGTGTTGATCGAAACCTCAGTCGGCGGTGGTCGCAAGCCGGTGATCGGTATCGGTCTGAATTTAAATCGAACGCCGCAGTTGGACGCCCCCGTTCACACCCCGCCCGCTTCACTCAGTGATTTGACGGCGCGAACCGTGTCGCGGTCGGATTTGCTCGCCGCGGTTGTGGATTCGATCACCGACGCGCTGGAGGAATTAGATGTCGCTGTGGCATCGTTGATCGATCAATATCGTTCGCGCTGTGCATTGACGGGGAAGGATCTGTCGCTGATTCGGAACGGTGAATTGGTGACCGGTTTTTGTACCGGAATCACCGACGACGGTTCGCTTGAACTTGTTTCGGGAGGCCATCGACGGACGTTTCGCAGCGGCGAAGTTCAACGCGTGCGGTCAGTTTAGGCTGAGAACGTGTGGTTCGTCACGATGCGAGTCATGGCCGGGAAGGTGTCGCCTGGCACGCCGGGCACCAATACAACTTTCTGGCCGCAATCTCGATTGATTCGACCGGACATTGGCAACGCGGGCAGGTGTCCTTTTTGTAAATTCGAAACCGCTCGCCGCCCTCAAGGGTCGCCAAAGGCACGCCGGCTTCGCGTCGAGTCACGGTGATAATCTTTCCGTACTTCAATCCGGTTCGCATCATTTTCAAAAGTGTGCGCCACAGGGAATCAAACGCGGCTTTATGGATTTCGTTGCCGGGCAGTCGAGGATCCATGCCTAATTCAAAAAACAATTCAGCACGGAAGATGTTCCCGACGCCGGCGATAATGCTTTGATCCAAAATCAGTGCACCGATCGGTTTGGTGCTCGTTCGGATTCTGTTCCAGGCATCTGATTTCTTGCCGCCGCCTAACGGGTCAGGTCCAAGCTTTGCAATCACGTTCGCCATCGTTTGACCGTCGACGACGCGACACGTCGTCGGTCCATTCAGGTCGATGGATTGCAAGTCACCAACAATTCGCATCCGGACCAAACCGATCGGCGATGGCGGCGGTGTTCCATGCGTCCGGTACTTTCCATAACGACCGAGGTGAACATGAATCATTCGGTCACCTTCGAAGCGATAGAACAAGTGATTGCCAATCGCATCACATCGATCGAAGACTTTTCCCGAGACTTTCTTTGCATCGCCGCGAAATCGACCTTGAGGGCTGGTGACCTTCAATGGTTGGCCGGCAAACATCTTCGTGTGCTCGCGGGCGATGTGGTGCGTTTTGTGGCCTTCGGGCATTTGGAAGTCTGGGAGATAGGGAGATAGGGAGTCTGGCATTATTGCTGCCCGTGCGCTGGCGCGAAACGGCTGACATCAATCGATGTTCCCGCGACTCGCTAGGTCATCCGGGTTTGTCGGTGTCCGGGCGGCGTGCGATCGCTTTCGGCGAGTCTCTTGACGGTCGAACATTTTTCAGAAATCTGATTGACGCCCAAATTGATCTACTGTACTATGTAAGTGGCACACTCATTCACTGGCCCCTTTTTCAGGTCCAGCCATGTTTTTTTCGATCGATGTCCACAGCGACGTCGCGATTTATTTACAGCTTGTCCGGCAAGTCAAATTTGCGGTCGCAGCCGGTACCATCCGTCCCGGCCAGTTGCTTCCGAGCGTTCGCGCGCTCAGTAATCAAGTCGCGCTCAATCCCAACACGGTCGCCCGCGCCTTTAATCAACTGGCCGCCGATGGGGTGGTCGAGACGCTTCGTGGTCGCGGGATGGTGGTGCGTGATTCCGCGGTCGACATTTGTTTGGCCGAGCGAGAGTCGGTGCTCAACGATCGGATCGGAGTCGTCCTTGCCGAGGCTTGGCACGCGGGTCTGACAAAGAAGCAAATTCGGTCCTTTGTCGACAATCATCTTCGCGACTTAAGTGATACAGAACCTGCGGTCTTGGCGGTCGGCGCCGAGCCTGGCGACAACGGGGGCGTGTCAAGTGACAACGGCGGTGTCGACGATGATTAACGCATCCGCTGCCGATGGCATCGCAAATCGGCAACGATCCGATTCACTTTCTTTCTTTACCACCAACCCAACAAACTGACATGGAACCCGTCATCAAAACCGATGCATTGACGATGCACTTTCGTCGCTGCGATGCACTGACGGCCGTTGATTTAGAGATTCAACCGGGAACCGTTTTTGCCTTGTTGGGCGAAAACGGTGCCGGCAAAACAACGATGATTCGAATCTTGACCGGATTCCAGCAACCGACCAGCGGCACGTGTACGGTTTGCGGTGTTAATCCGCTTCGCGATCCCCAGGGAGTTCGTCGCCAGATCGGATACGTTTCCGATGCGCCGGCGTTGTACGATTGGATGTCCGTCGCGCAAATCGGCGGTTTCACTGCATCGTTCTACGACTCATCGTTTTTGCCGACTTACGAGGATGCGATCCGTCGCTACGAGATCCGTCCGGAGCAAAAAATTCGCCATTTATCCAAGGGGCAGCGTGCGAAGGTGGCTTTGTCTTTAGCACTTGCTCACGATCCGTCATTATTGATTTTGGACGAACCGACCAGCGGGCTTGATCCAAAGGTTCGTCGCAATTTTTTGGAATCGATGATCGATCGCGCGGCAACGGGGCGCACCGTCTTCCTGTCCAGTCACCAGATCAGCGAGGTCGAACGCGTTGCCGACACGATCGCGATTTTGCACCACGGGCGGATTCGTTTGCACGGTCCACTTGCCGAGATCCGCGAATCGATTCACGAGGTGGTGATCGACACGGACGATCCGCTAAGGGCGATCGCACCGCCGCCGGAACCGGCCGAGGTCTTGACCGAGGAGACGTCGGGTCGTTCGCGACAACTGTTTGTGCGGCATTTATCGCCGGAGATGATTCAGGGTCTTCGTGACACGCCGGGCGTGAGAGATGTTCGGACCAGGGTTGCGACGTTGGAAGAGATCTTTGTCGCATGCACAAGTCGTCCAGCGGCGTCTTCGATGGACCGGTCGTTGGCGGCGTCCATCTAATGACGATCCGGAACGGGTCGGTTTTTGACTTTGTAAATCAACGTTTTATCTTATCGATTCATCATGGCAACTGACGCAACCCTGCAGTCCCTCTCCGCGACGCGGCGCGACGATTCATCGACCGCGTGGTTTTGGTGGAAGGAAACTCGCCAGCTGGCACCATTGCTTGGAGTGTTGGTCATTGTCGCGCTGCTGGTCATCCTGACCACCGCGGTCGTCGACGTCTTCAACGGAATGTCGTTCGGGTTTCGAATCCCTCATGAAGTCACCATGCTGGTGTTTCCTGGATTGTTCGCCACGGGTGCCGGGCCATTGTTGGTCGGCCAGGAACGTGCCCAGCGGACGCTCGATTGGTTGGCATTGTTGCCAATATCCGCAAAGCGGTTGGCGACGACCAAATTGTATGTCGCGATAGTTGGATTGGTCATCATGTGGGCCTTTGCATTGTTGGTCGTCACGATGTTCTCTTTGGGTGACCGTGCATCATCACATTGGATTGTCGGCGACCGAGCGGAGTACAGCGCCAACCCACTCAGCTATCCCGTTTGGATCACGCATTCGCTGTTCATTTTGCTCTCAGGTTTCTTCGTTGCATGGCGGATCCAGAATCAGTTCTACTCGTTGATCGCCCTGGTGCCGCTGGCATTTTCTCCCCTGGTGGCCACGTCGATCGTTTCCGAGTACGTCGGCAGACCGATGATGCCGGGTGAATTGGACTGGATTAATTTCGCATTCACGTTGCTGGGGATCGTGGTCATCACACCACTGACGTTCCGGGCGGCAACTCGGGCGTTGGGGCCTGACGCTGCGCCGAAGGTCCGGCCGCTGATTGATGTTTCTGTTCATTCGCCGGCGCGAGAGGCCAACGACGCACTCGCCCCAAGATTCGGTACCCAGACCGCACCGATCATTTGGCAATCAATCCATTCGGCCAAGGGCACTTTGGCCATTTTGGTCGTGATGCTGTTGATCAGTTTCGTCGGTGCGATATTGATGTGCGATTTCGATAATCCTCATGGAATTGGCCGGTCGTTGCCGTTGCTTCTACTTACGGCTCCGTTGGCGGTGTGTTGGTTGGCGGTCGGCGTTTTCAAGCATGACGGGGCATCGGAACGAGTTCGGTTTTTGGCCGACCGAGGTGTATCAAGCGGCAGGACGTATTTCGCACTTCACGCGGTCCCGGTTGCGATCTTGTCTGCGGCGCTGCTCGTCTATGCTGTTTGGAATTTGACAATTTCGCACCGAATCGTCGGTCAGGGATTTGCGGCCGCACTGCCCAGCTTGGCGACAATCCTTTTGTACGTCGTCATGATCTACAGCGTTTCACAATGGGTCAGTCAATTCGTGCGAACGCTTATCTTGTCGGTGATTCTGGCCCCGATCCTTTCGGTCGTCGTTGTCGTTTGGCTTTCATTTGCGTACGTCACGCTGGGTCTGCCGACCTATGGCTTAGTCATTTGTACGTTCGTTCCGCTCGTTGCAACATACGTGATGATGGGGCGTTACATGGATTCGACAGACCGCCCCGCAACCTTTTTCGCCGGCGGGATTGTCGTCGCGATCATCACGCTTGTACCAATCGGCTTTGCTGCCTCGCAGGTGTATTCGATTCCAGTTATCGATTCGACGACGAAGGCACAGCTGTTGTCCGAAGTTGGCAAGAGCAGCAATCAATCGCCGGTGGTCAATCTGTCCATCGGCTACTATCCAACTGCACGCTCCGATTTCGATTATTTTGATCCCCAGGCGGACATGTTCCGCCAGCTAGACAATCGACTTGAAAACGGATCGGCTGATCCGCACAAGTTGATAGAATCTCTGGTCGCAGCGCAGAAGACATTGGGGGAAGTTGCGGCAAACTTTAATCCTTGGGATTTTCAGCGGTGGGTCGGCGAAATCTCTCGTATTCGTATCGATTGGCGGCAAGATCCCAGTGACGAATCGTGGGCGAAGGTGGCGGCAACTTTGGACGCCTCGGCCGTCATCTTGCCGGCACTGCGTCGCAGTGAATTAATCGCCAATCAAGAAGCCGCAGATCGTTTGGAGGTGATCATTTTGGATACGTTGCAAAAGGACGTGCCGAGTGATCGCCGCGATGACGCGGCGGTTCAACACGCGATTAACGCAATTGGTAATCCGG